>JBKHDX010000146.1:0-12773 GCA_046541115.1 Spirulinaceae cyanobacterium
GAAGTTTCAGATTCTACTTTAGAGCGCGATCGCGATATCAAACTGCCTCTTTATGCTGAAAGTAATATTAGCAATTACTGGATTTTGAATATACGCGATCGCGTCCTCGAAGTCTACAGCGAACCCTATCACAACCAAAGCAACGGCGAATACAATTATCGCAACAAGCGCATTATTTTGGCAAACGAAAGCGTAACTTTACCGCAATTTCCTGAAGTGGCTTTAGATTTAGAATTGATTTTTGTTTGAATAGATTTAAGATTATATTTCCTGGGTAGAACTTTAATTCAATAAAGCCATACTTTCTAACAAATCGGTCACACTTTCTATATCCACATCACAATCACAGGATGCACTCACTTGTCTTGTAACAACTGCGATGTGTTAGGAATTGTGCAGAGAAAAGACACCGCGTAACCCGTTTGAGAGGTAATATCAAATCCGAAAAAACAACCACTGGCGCGAGAACCCCGGTTTCTAGCTTAAAAATTTAACTTGACTGTGTAAGCAAGTAAGAAACCGGGGTTCTTAATCCCTATTAATTCAACGGATTTGATATGAGTTATCGAGTGGTGTGTCCCCCATCAATCACCAGTTCCGCCCCGGTGATAAAATTCGCCTCATCGGAAGCCAGAAACAATGCCCCATGGGCGACATCAATAGGCTTACCCAAACGCTTTAGAGGATACATCTGTCCGAGTTCTTCTTTTGATTTCCCCCGTTCTTTCCCTTGTGCATCTGCCATTTGGGTATCAATGATGGCGGGATGGATAGAGTTAACTCGCACTTGGGATTCAGCGAATTCAATGGCTGCATCTTTGGTTAGGGTATGGACAGCCCCTTTGGTTGTGCCATATAAACCCAGACGCTTTTCTCCCAGAAGTCCAGAAATCGAGGACATATTAACAATGGAACCCCCTCCCGCTTCTGCCATAAGGGGGGCAGTGTGTTTAATTCCTAAAAACACCCCTAAGACATTCACATCCATTAACTGGTGCCACTCGTCTACAGTGGTGTTTGCTAAATCTTTAAAGATCAGAATCCCTGCGTTATTAAATAGGATATTGGGAACACCGACGCGATCGCGCACTTGCTGAAGCACGTTTTCCCATTCTGCTTCTGAAGCAACATTATGGCTGAAAAACTCGGCTTTCCCGCCCTCTTGTTGAATTTGATGGACAGTTTCTTTTCCTTGTGCTTCGTCAATGTCCGTTACGGCAACTTTCGCCCCTTCTGAGGCAAATAGCATGGCAGTGGCACGTCCGATTCCATTACCACCCCCGGTGACGAGGGCCACTTTGTTGTTGACTCTATCCATGTTCCTTCTTAATTTCCTAAGCTGTTTGCTCTTTAATCTCTGTCCCCTGTAACCTTTATTCAGTTTGCAAACTTTGTAGCTCTCTTTTTTTGGCTTTCTTACCCCCATTTTCGATATACTCCATGAGGGAGTCATAGGGTTGAGCGTACTTTTCTACCCCTTCTTCTAGGAGTTGCTCCATAATGCGGTCATAACTAATCCCGATGTCCGGCGCGTTGAGACTCTCAAGGAGATGATAAGCTGCATCTACGTCCGTCTCGATGGGATTCTCTGACGGGTTAGCGCGATCCGCTGCTGCTTCAATCGTCGCGGGAGGAAGGGTACTCACGGTATTGGGGGCAACGGTTTCGTTGACATACAATACATCACTGAGTTGCGGATCTTTAGGTTTGGTACTTGCCCAGAGGAGGCGTTGCACCTGTGCCCCTTTTGCTGCCAGATTTTGCCAACGTTCGCTGTTGAGGATTTCTTTGTGTTTTTGATAAGCGACTTTGGCATTAGCTATGGCGATTTTGCCTTTGAGACTATCTAAACGGGTTTCTTCGCTTAACGCCTCTGTGCCAATTTCTGTTAGTTTTTGGTTAATCATGTCATCCACTTTGGCATCAATGCGACTCAAAAAAATACTCGCTACTGACGCCATCCGATCGATGGGTTGATTGGCTTTAACTCTTGCTTCTAACCCCCGCATATAAGCCTCAGCAGTTTTCTCATAACTCTCAAGGGAAAAGAGCAAGGTAATATTAACATTAATTCCTTCCGTGGTTGCCCGTTCTATGGCTGTATATCCCTCTTCTGTTGCGGGAATTTTCACCATCAGATTTTCTCGATTTATTTCTTCTACATATCGCTTCGTCTCTGCTAAAGTTCCTTCAATATTTCGAGCTAGATGGGGTGAAATTTCTACACTCACATAACCATCTTTTCGGGCTGTATTTTCATAGATAGGACGGAAAATGTCACAGGCTCGACGAATATCTTGGAAGATAATATCTTCAAAAATTCCCTTGGCTGATTGTCCTGCCTCTAGACCGGCTTGAATTTCTGAATCGTAGGTGCTATTTTGCGTAATTGCTTTCGCATAAATTCTGGGATTGGAAGTCATCCCACAAATTCCGTAGGACTCGATCGTGGCTTCGAGTTTCCCTGATTCTAGTTGGCTGCGATCTAGATAATCAATCCAAATGCTTTGCCCGTACTCTTTGATTTTTAATAAGGGATTATTATTCATTATGACTGGTTGTTCTAACTCTGTAAAATAATTAATTTCTGAGACTGTTAACTTAATGTAATCGCGTATTGAGCAGTCAGATCAAATCCGTTTAATTAGTGAAGCTGCATTAACCCCGGTTTCTTACCTGCTTACACAGTCAAGTTGAAATTTTAAGCTAGAAACCGGGGTTCTCGCGCCAGTGGTTTTTTTTCGGATTTGATATCAGATCAACTACTAATCTTCTCTCTCAAACTATTATTTGCTTTTGAACAAGTCTTATATCTTAAGTTAGAGATTTCAGTATCGAAAACCCCATTTAGAAATTCGGGACTGTTTTAATTTATTTTTACTCCATTACTCGGCCAATTCGGATTATTTACCACAGGTAACTAGGATTGTGGTTTGAGCGGGAGCATTGACAAGGGATTGCACTGTATCCGGTAACATCGTCCTTGCCCATTTATATTATCTATTTCTTTATTGGCTATTCGTCATTCTTAAGATATAGCAGTTTGTGTCTTTTGCTATTTCTTCTGGATTGCTTTTCCTGAAATACACGAAATGCCGATGTATTTGAGCTACTCTTATGGCAATAATTCTTTCAGCTTCTTGATTAACGAGCTTACTATCCGCGTACAAGAACTAATCATCCTTTCTCAAAATAGCGAACCCGAACCAGATATTGTGCTTGCTCGTTTGCGAGAAGATGATTATTTAGAGTCGCATTCTCAACCGGACGATATCTTCTTATAGCGCTACGGTGGAGCGTTAAGACACTTCGATTTACTTGATATCTCAACAATAAGCCCCTCTCCCAAGTCAGGAGAGGGGTTGGGGTGAGGGTGTAATTGTTTTAAACTGATTTAAGATTACATTTCCTGGAGAGAACACTAATTCAATAAAGTCATACTTTCTAACAAATCGGTCACACTTTCTATATCTACTTCACAGTCACAGGATGCACTTACTTGTAACAACCGCGATTGGTTGGGAATTGTGCCGAGAAAAGACACGGCGTAACCAATTTGAGAGGTAACAATATAGCCGGAAATAGGGCCTTTTTGATAGGGTATAATGCGATCGCTGCTAGGAACGCGATCGCCTTGGGCATTTGTTCCATAACCCATCATTCGGCTTGCTTGTTCTCGCAAATCCATCGTCAAGTCATCGGGGACTAATTCGATGGTTTCTGAATAAAAGCCGTGTCCTCCCCTTCCCCCTTGAGCGATACACTGTATCATTTCAAAGTCATCGGGATGGAGAATCATTACTGCACCATTTTGTAGTTCCATGGCGCGATAATTCTCAGGAATTTCCACTGCAATTCCCCATTCTCGTAGGGCTAATGTTCGGGTAGTTGTAGCAGTAGGTTCATAATTGCCATCAACGCTACAAATCGGTTGCGCGATCGCACTCTAAGCAATAAATCCCCCTAAAATAGTTCCACTGAGGGCGATCGCACCAAGGGCAGTTTGTACGGGTTTCATATTAGTTGTTCTATTCATTGGGCAGTTTGTACGGGTTTCATATTAGTTGTTCTATTCATTAAAGTTTGAAAAAGTTTGAATGAGTCAATCGTGACATTTTCGCGATCGCCCTCATTTCCTACAACTTTTTCAGTACAAATTCCTTACAATTAAAGCCGTATCTTAGCCAGCGAAAGGATTAATTTCCGATCATTGCTTGAAATATTGCTGAATTTAACGCAAATTTTGGTAACTCAACGCTAAATCGGAGAATGGTGGGCATTGCCCACCTACCCCTGTCAAGGTGGGCAACGAGATTGAGTGGTTTGGAGTCGCCCTCACCCCCCTACCCCCTCTCCCAACTTGGGGAGAGGGGGAGAAAATATCTCTTAAGATCGCCTGAAACAAGGGTTTTTCGTTTCCAGATTCGTCACCTTGACTCCGGGTGGCAATGCCCACCCTACACGGTGTTTCTGAGCAACTTCTAGGACGAAACCTTAGAAGGGACACCTACGCGATTCGGTGGGGAGAGCTTTACGCCGCCGGTATAGCGGCGACCCATTCCGGCGTTGAGGGTGTAGCTAAAGCTGAGAAGACGCAGCCACAGACTCGGATAGCGAGATTCTAGCCAGGGTTGGAGGCGGGGCAGAAAGGCGGGAAACCAAGCGAATAAGAAGCCGATGAGGGAAGATAGCCCAAAGTTGAAGTAACTCCCCAACCACCGCAGCAAGTCTTGAGTTCCCCCTTGTTGCCAAATCCAGGGAATCAGACGGGGATTCATAAAGGCAGCTTTGAGGGCGAGGCGGTTAAAGGTAAACCAGGTAAAACGGTCTTTGATGAAGGTATCCGCGACTTCTGGGGGTTCGTTGGCGAGGAGGCCAAAGAAGGTGTTGAGCATGGCGTTAACGCGCTCTGGGGGCAAGGTAACGCCCGTGGGAACCATCATGCCTTTAGAAAATAGCCAAGTCACGGCGATATTGCTTTGATAAGCGTGAATTTGGCTGAGATGACTGGCTCGGAGTAGGTTGTTTTTGAGGGCGAAGTCGAGGAGGGTAGTCAGTCGGGGCAGATTTCGCACCAAAGAACCAAATCCGGTAAAAACAAGGGGAGATTGGAGGGAAGCGGCATCTCCGATGGCGAGTAAGCGGTCAAAGGCAACTACGCGATCGCGCTCTCCTACGGTAAAATGACCGGGAATATAACCAAAAGTGGGCTTTTTCCATTCCAAGTCTTCCATCTCGCAACGGCGATACTCCGGCAGAATTGTAAAGAAGTCTTCATACATTTCTAATAAAGAGCCGGGATTGTCGGGGTGGATTTGGTGGTAATGAAATAAATAAATGGTTAAGTAATCTTCCTCAACGGGAAACAACTCCCAAATCAACTGTCTACCCCGCGAAATATCGCCGTGAGAGTTGAGGACATCGCCGTAATCAGAATCCCACACTTCCGGCTTCAAGCCCCGTACAACGCCACCAACGGTAGGACATACGCTGTCAAACGCCCGACCGCCGTTGAGTTGCCAAACAATGGGAGAAGCCGTTCCCATCGCGTCCATAAGGAGGCGACCTGTTGCGGTGCGAGTTTCCCCGGTTTTCAGAGATGTGAGGGAAACGGTAACGGCATTTTCGCTAATATCTGCCCGTTGAAACTCGGTTTCGTCCCAAATATCGCCCCCGGCATTCCGTAGCTTTTTGCCACACAGCCGCAGCAGCTTTTCTGAGTTAATGGCGATATTGAGGACGGCGGGAGTATGTAAAACTTTGGATTGTAAATGGGGGGGATTGTTGCCGTCAAAAAATTTATTAAAACCGTCTTTATATTCCCGCGCAATCAGGGTTTCAAATTCGGCGGGGGTAAATAAGCCTAAAGTAATTAAGCTTTGGAATTCGTCGCGGGAGATGTTCCACTCGCGATTCATGCGACCAAAAGGCAGACGCTCAACCAAGAGGACGCGATAACCCAACTGCGCCATTACCGCCGCGTGAATCACCCCTAATGCGCCGCCAATGTAAATTAAGTCGTAATCGGGGGCAGCATTGTCTGTATTCGAGGTTTTAAAAATAACTTGTTGCGGTTGCTTGGGGTTACGCACTGAATCCCGCCAGCGTTTTTCCCACCAGTAGCACCGCGTGAGGTCATACTCGCCGTTGGGCATCTTTTTGAAGAAATGCACCGTTTCGGGGTAGTAGGGCGCTAATGCCTCAAAAATGGACTGTTGAGACAGGTCGATTTCTGGAGGTTGGGGATAGGTTTGAGGAAATTGTTGTCTGAGGTCTTTGACAATTTGCGCCAAGATGCGCTTTTCCTGAATAAATGGTTTCTCGCCCCAACGAAAAACTTTCAAGTATGTGCTACGTTGAACTGACCAGACAAAAATGGACAATTCTGAGGATGACTCTGAAGAAGCGGGAAGCGCCTGAAGACGGATGCCGTCAGGGGTCGAGATTTTCTGACCTGTGGGGGGATTCCAGGTGTTTTGTAACCAAGTGCAGACGGCGTTTGTGTCTGGGGTAGGAACTTCGAGATAAAGGCATTCTTTCATCTATCTTGCGGATTGATATGATTCGATCTAATGAGGGAACAACAATCTCCCAAAGTACGCTAAACTGCGAATTACTGAAAATTAAAATTGTTAACTTAAGTTTACAATTTGCTCGGATTATCAACGAAAGTCAGTGGGTGCGTAACGCAGGCTGTCATCCTGTGACATCGTAAATCAGCTTTTGACATCCTCACCGTCGTAAACGGACGGTGATTCCTAAACCTCACGATTTAAGTTTCTGTTTTACCCACATCTGCGTACACCACTAACTTTCGTTAGTTATGCCCCCGTCTTACGTCATGTCCACAGACTTTCTAACCCATTACAGAGTCCCGATTCCGCAAGCCCGGCGGTACGGTGTCCAAAAAAGACTGTACTTGTTGCTCGGATATTTTACTCATGCCAGCTTTTCGGCACGAAACCTGCTATATCCAGTTTTCAAGGTGCCGATCTCGAATAGACTGGGTTTTCGCTATTCGACATTTTTGATTTTACCCGAAAAAGACAAAGCCGTCCTTGAAGCGTCGAGACCCCCTTCGGGTTCGGCAGTTCCTTCAAGTCGGGGAACCCGCCCAACGGACTGCACTCACCGCGCCGCCGTCAAAGCGCAAGCGGTTGAGGGACGGCGAGATTTCCTCGCCATGTCCAATCGACCAAGAGAGGGAACGCTCGGCAAGACAGGACGGGGTTTCAGACCCAGGAGGTTTTGATGAACTATTCAATCCCAACCAATCCTGAAGAACTGATTGCTTTGCGACAAAAGCCCGTGAACGAGGAATTAATTGTAGCTGCGATCGCGGGGGTTGTTCGGATTGCGCGATCGCAAAACCAATCTCTCGATCAACTCCAAGCGGAAGTCTTAGCCGATCATAACCTGTTAGATGACGCACAACGACAGTGGTTGAGCAATCTCGTCGCAGAAACTTGGCAGGCGTTGTGTTAATCAGTCATCAGTCATCAGTCATCAGTCATCAGTGTTTTGGGCAGTAGGTTGGGTTGAGGTAACGAAACCCAACAACCAACAACTAACAACCAATAACCAAGGACTAATTCTTCTCAATCTGCCAAAACGGAATACTTTGTGCGGGATTGAGCGTTACGCCTTCGAGATTATTCTGCACGAATACATATTCCTTGTTTTGCCACAACGGAACATAAGGCACATCTTCGGCTAAAACGCCTTGAATTTCTTGGAAAATCGCCTCCCGTGCAGCGAGATCGGTTTCTTGGCGTTGGGCTGCGATTAATTCATTCATGCGATCGCTATAGTAAAAAGACCCCTGATTTTGGGCGCTACCTTCGCTACAACCCCCATCAGATGAACCCGTAACACAAGACAGCAACGGCTGAATATAGTTATCTGCATCTAGATAATCGGGATACCAATTGGACAAAGCCGCCGGATAAATGCCGTCAGCGATATTTTTGAAGAAAGTTGCCCCTTCTACGGCTTTCGGCTCAAACTGAATCATACCGCCTAATTCTTGCTCGGCATAAGCTTTCAGAGTCGAAGCCGTTAAACTGCGAGGGGTTGAGCTAGAAGGATACCAAACTTCAACCATAACCGGATTATCCGTCGAAAATCCGGCCTCTGTGAGCAATTCCTCGGCTTTTTGCGGATTTGCGTCGCCATAAGCTGCCTCAAAGGTTGGCTCGGATACTTCAAACGCCGTGGGAATTAAACTATAAAGGGGATCGGCTTGACCTTGAAACACGCGATCGCGAATCAAAGCGCGATTCATAATGGACGCGATCGCCTGACGCACTTCAAGCTGGTCTAAGGGCGGTTGTTGGCGATTTAGCACCAAAAAGTTAACCGCCGTCCCAGGGGCTTCAATCGCTTGCCACTCCTCGTTTTCTGTCCCTTCTAGTAAGGTCTTAATCTGATCCGGGTCGAGGGATTGATAAGCAATATCCACTGCCCCCGTCCGAAACGCATTAAACAAATTTGCAGAGCTATCTCCATAAATCTGCATATCTACGCCACTATTGCGGGGTTTTTCGCCCCAATAGTCTTCAAAAGGCTCAAATTGCAGGGAATCGCTACTAAAATTTGCTAATTTGTAAGGGCCTGTACCGATAAAGATATTGGGATTAAATTCTCCTGCGCCAATGGTATAAGCTTCAGGAGACACCGCAGCCGTCCCAGTAAACGCCAGCAACGCCGGAAAAGCCGCAAAAGGCTGCTTAAGTTGAATCGTTAATTCATAGTCCCCTGTCGCCTCTACAGCGTCCACTGCGTCGCTTAAGAGGAAAGACGGTTTGCCGCCATTTTCCATAAAACGTTGAAGGGAAAAGGCCATGGCTTCAGCATTAAAAGCCGTACCATCGTGAAAAACCACTCCTTCGCGCAAAGGAATGGTATAAGTCAGCCCATCTTCGCTCACCGTAGGCATTTCCGTCGCGAGTAGGGACTTTAATTCCGTCGTCCCCGGTTCATAAGTGTACAGGGTGTCACCGAGGTTATAAATGGCGTTTAATCCGGCAATTTCGTAGCTATCGGCAGGATCGAGGGTACGGGGTCGAATCGTCATTCCGACGGTGACGCGATCGCTCGCTACAGCAGTCCCAGAATCTACATTAGTGGCCGATTGATTGCTATTGCAACCGACGACTAACAAAAAGCAAAGGCTAAATAAACTAAAGAATTTAGCGAAAGAACGAATTGGTTGAGAGAAAGGGAGAAACCCGTTTTGCATCGTAATATTTGGCTGTCAAGATTGGTACTTGGAAGCCTTATGATTGTAATCGATCCATTGGTGTTCCTTGAGGATTTGCTGGTAGTTGGGCAGCTTTTTTCAGTCAACAGTTATCAGTCAACAGTTATCAGTTCAGGATGAAGTGTTGACTTATCCACAAAAAATATAGGAAAGTCCAGGTTTTGAGGCTACTGCAAGCTGCACTCAAGCTAATCTGGTATTACACCGCAACCGGATTACCAGAAGGCGCGATCGCTCTTTGAGTCGGAACCATTTTATTCTGCGCGATCGCGACCTTAGACGCAGCTTGAGCGCGTTTTACCGACCCAGGACGATAAAACATATTGCTCATCACGCTCATCCACACCACAAACAGAAAAATCGGAAATAACAAAGCATTAATCGCTTCAATCATGGCAGCCAATCACCTGAAAAGACGACACAACGGGACATTTAGAGCTATTTTAACGAAATAAAACCCCGAAAATCTCAGGCAAACAAATCTAGCGGTAAATGCCCATAAGTGCCACAAACTCGGTCATCTTCTGCCTGAAACGACACCAAAACGCCGCGATACTTCCCCTCATAGCCATCCGTCAAATAAGACTGCTTCTGCCCGTTATATTTAATATAAATCGGAGCCGGACAAGCCTTTAAATCCACCTTGTCCCGGTCAAAATCGTAACCCAAAGCCGTCAAATATTGCCCCAACGCCGTAAATCCTTCTTCGGCATTTGTGGCACAGACTCCCAAATTCTCCCAATCGGCTAAATCGCAAAATAGGCGCAAAGCTGCCTGGAGTTGCTGTTTTTCTGCATTTGACTCGATTTGCTTCGGTTCGATGCAGCTAAACGCCGCCAAGCACTTTCTCGCGTCTGTAATCTCTTGTTGTGGGTTGCTAGTCATTCGTAATATTCTCAAAAACGCAATTATATCTTTTCAACAAAAACTTGGTTGCGTATCGCCCGATCGCCTTACTGTAAGGGAATTGTTAGCGTCTCAGCCAGCTAAACAAATCATTGACAGTCAAAGCCAACTCAATCCCCGGTAATACAGGCAAAACCGCGTCCCCTGTTAACTCTTGCGGTAATTGATTCGGCTGAAATACCAATACCACCTTTTCCGTTGGGTCAATCAACCAGCCCAACTGCCCCCCATTTCGCAAAACGTGAAGTAAATTGCGTGTAACTCTGGTTTCTCCTTGATTGGGAGATAAAATTTCGATCGCCCAATCGGGAGCGAAATCAATGCCTGTCGCGATAATTTCCCCTTGTTCGTCAACCGGAATGTTGTCTGACTCTATAACTGAAATATCGGGAATGAGAGAGCGATCGCGCACATTACATCTTAACTCCGGTAAAGCCTCAAAATTGCCCCCAATGCGGTTAATCGCTTCGCACAGCCGAAACTGCAAGCGACTGTGTTTTGCTCCTGGCATAAGCTTCTGTTGTGCCTTTCCCGTAACAAATTCCCAACCGGGAGACTCCTCAATGTACGGGAGTTGTAGAAATTGCTCTAGGGTTAGTGAATTGGCAGCAGTCTCGATCATTTTTAGATATGGCTACCTCGACTCAACTTCAATTTATCCTGAATGCCGATAAAACATTAACCCTCGCGACCTTACGACCCAACACAAGCTAGGATAAAGAGAGTTAAAGTCTTCGCTAGTTTTTCGCTCTGGCGTAGAACTCAAAATAAGGTATTTTTTAAGAAAACACTATGAACTTGGTTGCTCTCCAGAACACACTGGACAACACTTCCTTTGCCATTCTCTCGCTTACCATGTTGGTGTATTGGGTGCGGGTGGCTTTCCCGAAACTGCCTTACTTACAAACTGTGGGAACCGTCGGGATGGCGATGGCGAACCTTTGTATCGCTACCCTCCTCGGCGCAAGATGGCTCGAAGCGGGCTACTTCCCTATTAGCAATCTTTACGAATCTTTATTTTTCTTGACTTGGGGCATTACCGCCATGCACCTCGTCGCCGAAACCATGAGCCGCTCTCGCCTGGTCGGAGCCGTTACCGCCCCTCTGGCCATGGGAATCGTCGCTTTTGCCGCTTTGACCCTCCCGGCGGATATGCAAGCCTCTGCGCCCCTTGTACCTGCCTTAAAATCCAACTGGCTAATGATGCACGTTAGCGTCATGATGATCAGTTATGCCACCTTAATGGTCGGAGCCTTACTCGCGATCGCATTCCTCATCGTCACTCGCGGCCAAAACATCGAACTGCGGGGCAGTTCCGTCGGGACAGGGGGATATCGCCTCAAAACCGCCACCTCTGAATCCTTTTCGACTCCCGCCAACTTGGCCACCGATACCCCTGGGGGTAGCACCATGGTTCTCAACCGCACCACCCCAGAAGTCAGCGTTACCCCCACCCTTTCCCCTCAACGCTTGACCCTAGCCGAAACCCTCGATAACATTAGCTATCGCATCATTGGTTTAGGCTTTCCTTTATTAACCATTGGCATTATTGCCGGGGCGGTTTGGGCCAATGAAGCATGGGGGTCATACTGGAGTTGGGACCCGAAAGAAACCTGGGCTTTTATCACCTGGTTAGTCTTTGCGGCTTATCTCCATGCCCGCATTACCCGCAATTGGCAAGGGCGACGACCCGCACTTTTAGCCGCGACTGGCTTTATCGTCGTCTGGATTTGTTATCTTGGGGTGAATCTACTGGGTAAAGGTTTGCACTCCTACGGCTGGTTTTTCTAGATTGCTAATTGTTATAAAGGCAACTGGACAATTCAGCCAATAAAGCGCAAACTAACCCTTGATATTCAGTAAAAACGTGAATGGGGTGAAACAACCGTGGATAAACAGTTCGAGCCACTCTCAGAAGGTGAAGTTTTATCAGTTAACGATTCGGCAAAGTTCTTAATCGGACATGGTACGTTTAGAGTTGGCGAACTAGCAGACGCACTTAGAAAGCAACTCCTCGAAAAAAGCATTGGCGGCCTCACAGACGCGACGCAAGATTGGTTTACCGAAGACGGCATTCAGTGTGAAGCCTTACGCTTTGGGGCCACAGGCTGGGAAAAAGGCAAAGTTAGGATTCATATCGAATTTTGCCCGGGTAATGGTACAGTTCCTGAAACCGTTACTTCACCCCAAGCGGCTCAAGCTGCGCCTCCAGCAGCAGCACCCGCAGCAGCCGACCAAAGTGCCAGCGAGATGTTAGGGGCAGCTACGGCAGTGGCAGCAGAAGAATTAATTGAAACCCCCGAACCCGAAACGGTTGCTGAGGAAGAAGAAACCAGCGACGATCTCTTTGGCGAGGATGAAGAATCTGCTGAAGCCGAAGCCGACGATTTGTTTGGCGGCGAAGAAGAAGAAACCAGCGGCGATCTCTTTGGTGGAGATGACGAATCTGCTGAAGCCGACGATTTGTTTGGCGGTGAAGAAGAAAGCGCCGACGATCTCTTTGGTGGGGATGAAGCATCTGCTGAAGCCGACGATTTGTTTGGCGGCGCAGAAGAAGAAAGCGCCGACGATCTCTTTGGTGGGGATGAAGCATCTGCTGAAGCCG
>JBKHDX010000147.1:0-12635 GCA_046541115.1 Spirulinaceae cyanobacterium
GAAAGCAAGAATAAAGAAAAAGCTTTAAAAGTCATCAGTTTTAGCGGCAAGAAAAATTGATAAAGTCTACACAGTGCGATCGCGCCTTTGCTGCAAGGTTATCCGGTGGGAATCTGCTCGATTAAATTTGACCAAGTATTGGGACCGATTAATTATTCAGATAGATTAAAACAGTTTTGCTAAGGTGATGATTGATTATCGCGAAGAAGGCGAAAAATAACCGAAATCTAATCATAAGTTAGCATTTTGGCTGTTTTAAAACCTCTATCGTCTGAGCGATCGCGTCAGGATTTATAACAGCCTGAACTAAAGCTTACATCAGCCAAAAGAGCGATCTAAAAGTGGGGAAATTGGGTCGTTCTTAGCCTCCGCAAGGGCTATCTTAAAGGGCAAAATTGGTATCTTTTAGATTAAACATCAGTCTTTGGAGAATTTGTGTTTTGTAAGCCTTTGATAATTCTATCTTTGGGAAGATAACGCGATCGCGATCGCTTCGGCATAATAAAAAGATGGTAAGACTTAGAAACCATCATTATTAAGTCATTAAAAACCGTGAAAAGATAATGCAAGGGTAAGAACGAATCATACATTGTTGGTCAATTGCCAAGCATGAGATTCGTTTGAGCAGGAGTACCATCTGAAGGTACTCTTTTTTTGCGAAAAATCATAAATTAATAAATTTCTGTCCTGTGGGAGATAAACACAGCAGGATTTTTTCTTAACCTGTTAAGTAATAGAAGTGTCAATTTTATATATATTTGATTCGATGAATAATCTTTCTGGAGAACTTCCTGATTATAAATATAACGATAAACTCCAAGTTGGCAATAACAATCAAGCCAAACTAACTGAGCGTCAAGCTTTTGCTGCGACTCAAAAAGCTTTTAAGAACTTAGAAGCTCAAGGTGCGTCCGATTTTGCCATCTTTAATGGCTTGGCCGAGCTTTTTCATCAACGGGATCGAGCCAAAGTTTCGGAGTTATTGGCAGAAGCCGCTTATGAATGTTACCAGCAATCCTATTAGATGATAAGTCAATTTAGAAGGCACGACATTCGTTAATCAACGACAAACATTAAAATTAGAATTTACCGAGAATTTTACCTTATGGCTAACACAACCATCAAAAAAGTAAGTGCAACTCATTCTCCTCATGGCGAAATGGGTCAAAAATATCTCGCTTCTGGCATAAAAGTCGGAATGCGTTTGTGGCAAAACGAGCAACCGAGCGACCCCAAACCCGAAGCGAGTCGCGAGTATGAAACCATCGGCTACGTTATTAAAGGACGGGCAGAATTATTAATTGAAAATCAAAAAGTTATTCTCGAACCGGGTGATTCTTGGGTTGTTCCTGCCGAGGCAAAACATACTTATAACATCTTAGAACCTTTTACTGCGGTAGAAGCGACCAGTCCTCCGGCTCATGTCAATAATCGCGATCGCGACCCTAGTTAACCCCCTTCAAAACCCAGGCTGTGGTCGCAATTTTACAACTTTTGCGACCGCACAGTCTTTAATTTTTTTAATCCTAAATTTATTATCAAGTTTTTTAAACATAATTATGACACCATCTACAGAAACATTAAAAGAACAAACCGTAGCAATTTATGAAAGCGCAGAAGCCGCCGAAAATGCGATCGCGCAACTCCAAAAACAACTAGCGCCTAAGCGTATTTTCCGCGTCTTTGAAAAGGGGAAAATCGGCAACGCGGTTGCGAGTTCGCAAATTGGTAAAAGTGCCAAAGGTGGCGCGATCGCCGGGGGAATTCTCGGTAGTTTAACGGGCTTTTTGGGCAGTTTTATCGCCGTCAGCTTTATCGATAGTTTAGTGGCGGGAACAGCCGATGCTAGTCTGTATATGGTAACCTTGACTATAGCAGGGGGTTTGTTAGGAGCCGGAGGCTTTGGTGTTATGGGCGCGGCAGCAGGAGCTAATATTCCTAAACCTGACACCCAGACTCCAGAGGTAGAAGTCGGCCGTCATCTCATCAAAGTGCAAGGTACAGAAGCGGAAATTGCTAAAGCGACAGAAATCTTAAAAGATTCTAGAAGTTAAACTCGGTCAAAAGCAGTATCTCCCCTAAAAACTTGGGTCTAAAGCCCCTCCTCAGAGGAGGGCTTGTTTATGGTAGAGTTGGAGGAAATTAAAACATCTAGCAATTACTAAAGTTAGGTTTTCTGAAGTGGCGATCGCGTTTCACTCGTCGCGATGGGAATGTTGACTTTAAAGAAAAAGCATCAAAGGTCAAACAATCCGGTCAACGCCTCAAGAAAACCTAACTATACCGTTAATATCTACTGACACTGGGTCAGAAAAAAACTCTAATATGCTGGCATCAGCGACCATTTTACAAAATTTACTCAATAGCGATCGCTACTTAATTGTGGCGATCGATTGTGATTTTAACTTAATCCTGAATAATGCCAAAGCGCAACAAGAGCAACAAATTTTACTCGGTCAACCTCTACCACTCGGAAACAATCTCAGGCAAAGTTTAGAGAATTTTACCAACGGTTCAGAGATGTTGGCGTTAGGGCAAAAAGCCCTAACCGGAGACAGCTTCGATTATACTGTCGAATATTCAACCCCCACTCAGGAACACCGCTACTATGAAATTAATTTCATGCCTTTGTGGGAAGACAAAAACATCGTTGGAGCCGCCGCGATCGCCCAGGAAGTTACCGCTCGCATACAAGCCGAGCAAAAATTGTACATTTCCCAAAAACTCCTCGAAACAACCCAACAAATGGCAGAATTGGGCTATTGGCAATTTGACCTTAAAACCCAAAATATCTATTGGTCGCCGCAAACTTACGAAATCTGGGGCTACGATCCGCAACAAAATCCCCCTAGTTACGAGGGTTTAATCGCTCGCATTCATCCCGAAGACCGAGAAAAGTTCGTGCAAACAGTTGATGCGGCGATCGCCACCCAATCGGAATATAACCTCGATCTACGCATCATCCGGCCCGATAATCAACTGCGCCATCTCAACTCGCGGGGTAAAGCCATCACCAACAACCAAGGGGAAACCGTGCGCTTAGTCGGGTCCATCATGGACATCAGCGATCGCGCCTTGCGGGAAAACCAACTGACCCAAACCGTTAATAACACCACCGTCCAACTCGAACAAGAAATCCAAGAAAAAGGCATCGCGCAAAACATCTTAGCCGACCACAACTTAATATTACGGGATATTGCCCGCGATCGCCCCTTAGCAGACATTTTGTCCACCATCGCCCTAACCCTCGAAACCTACATCCGGGATAGTATCTGTGCCATTATGCTCCTCAATCAGCGTAGAACTACCTTGGTTTATGGAGCCGCCCCCACCTTAAGCGCCGACTTAAAAGCCCAAACACCCGAAGGGTTACCCATTGGCCCGAAATCCGGCAGTTGTGGCACTGCCGCTTATCGCCGGAAAGCCGTAATTGTTTCCGATATTCAAACCGATCCTCTCTGGGAAGATTATCGCGACTTGGCCCGAGCGCATCAAATCGCCGCTTGTTGGTCAGTTCCTTTGTTTGATAGCCAAAGCCGACTGATCGGGACACTTGGGATTTATTACCCCATGCCACGGCGGCCGCAGTTATCAGAATGGCAACTCCTCGATCGCTTTGTCTCTTTAACCAGCATTGCCATCGAAAATCGTCAAAATCAGCGATCGCTCCAAGAGCGAGAAGCCCGTTTTCACCAAGCCTTGATGAATGCACCGTTTCCGATTTTGATTCATGCCGAAGACGGGGAAATTCTCTTAATTAACAAAATTGTTTCTACCCTCACGGGTTACGATCTTGCCGAAATTCCCACTATTGATGATTGGACGGCAAAAGTCTATGGCGATCGCCAAGACATCGCTCGCGCTCAAATTCAAAGCCTTTATACTCAAACTCAACCCGTTGAAGAAGGAGAAACCCAACGGATCGAGGAAGGAGAATTTCAACTCCAAAGCCGCGATAATCGTACCTTGACTTGGTATTTCAACAGTGCGCCCTTAGAAGTGCTGCCCGACGGTCGGCGCACCGTTATTTCTATGGCGAATGATATCACCGAGCGCAAACAACTAGAAGTAACCTTGCGTCAACGGGAAGCCCGCTTGCAGAAGTTGTTTCAATCGGAGATGATCTGTATTGGAGAGTGGGATATTTCGGGCAAAATCGTCGATGCCAATGATGCTTTGTTGCGCTTGCTTGGCTACAGTCGCGCCGAACTCGAAGCCGGAATCATTGATTGGCGCAAAATTACTCCCCCTCAATACGTCGAGAGCGATCGCCTTTCCCTCGAACAAATCGCCCGTTTTGGCGTAAATCAACCCTACGAAAAAGAATTTCGCGATCGCCAAGGGAACCAAACGCCTGTGTTGATTGGGGCTTGTTCCCTCGACGGCCCCCAGCGCGGCTTTTTCTTTGTGCTGGATATCAGCGCTCGCAAAGACCTCGAACGTTCTTTAAAAAAATCTGTCCGACGTTTGGAAAACCTCCGCAGTCTGGATTTAGCGATTTTAAGCTTGCAGTCCATTGACACGATTGCCACGGAAGCTTGTCAACGCTTAGAAGATGTGTTTGATGTGGCAAAAGTGAATTTGGCGATCTTATCCCTAGACGATCAAAAAGCCCGTTGGCTCGGAACCCCCGACTCCGAATTTTACGATCCTCATCACTACAACTCTTTGCGATCGCTGATGTCTCAAGTTGCCCAAAATAGCCCATCTTATTTGAGGGGCGATCGCGAACAATATCCAGATGTTTTACCCCCCTACCCAGATTGTCAAACCTTCTTTTGTATTCCTATTTGTGCAACCCAAACCTGTTTCGGGTTATTATTTTTGTGGTATGACCCCGTTGAGTCCATTCCCCCAGAAAAAATTAAAATTGCTCAAGAAGTCGCCAACCAAATCGCGATCGCTTGTCAACAAGAAGAACTCAACGAAGAACTCAGACGCTACACCAAAGAACTCGAACAACGGGTCGAAGAACGTACCGCCCAACTCCAAGAAATCAACGGAGAACTCGAAGCCTTTACCTACTCCGTATCCCACGACCTCAGAGCGCCCCTGCGAGCCATCCAAGGCTTCTCAACCGCCTTATATGAAGATTATGAAGACGAAGTTGACGACCTCGGTCGCCGCTATCTACAACGCTTAAATGAAGCGGCTCAAAAGCTCGATCGTTTAATCCAAGACCTCCTAAACTACAGTCGTTTAAGTCGTACCGAAATTGAATTTCAAAATGTCAATCTCGAACAGCTTGTTCGTAATACCCTTGAAAGTCTCAACGTCACAATTCAAGAAAGAAATGCTCAAATTACGATTGAAGGTTCTTTAGGTTGGGTTTATAGTAACTCAACCATTCTGCCGCAAATTTTAATTAACTTGATTCAAAATGCTCTAAAATTTACGGCTCCAGAAATTCAACCCCAAATTCGCTTATGGAGCGAGTTGGTAGACGAAAATACCCGCAGATTGTGGATTGAAGATAACGGTATCGGCATTAAACCCGAACACCAAAAACGGATTTTTACCTTGTTTGAGCGCTTACATGGTTCTGAATCTTACACGGGTACGGGGATTGGTTTAGCTTTAGTGAATAAAGGCATGGAGCGTCTGCGGGGACGAGTGGGAGTAGAATCTGAAATTGGTGTGGGAAGCCGCTTTTGGCTAAACTTCCCTCTCGGTCAAATCAACTCTACTCAAGAAAGTTGCTAAGATTGAATGAGTTCAATGAATTGACTGATTTATGCTTACGCACTGTCCCCATCCCCTCAATAAATATGAATATGAATTTAAATCAACCCGGTCATATTTTGTTAATTGAAGATGACGAAAATGATATTTTGTTAATGGAACGTGCTTTTCTTAAAGCCAAACTCAATACTAATATTAATATCATCCGCGATGGAGATGCGGCTGTGGAGTATCTCGACCGTTGCATTGTCGAAAATCAGGCTGACGGTAATAGCTTGCCTTGGCTAATTTTATTAGACTTAAAACTGCCCCGACGCTCTGGACTGGAAGTGTTAGCCTGGATTCGCCAACATCATCAACTCAAAGTCATTCCCATTGTTGTTTTAACGGCTTCTAGCGAAAGTAAAGATATTCAAAGAGCTTACGAACTTCATGTAAATTCATATTTAATCAAACCCATTAATTTTAAGGATTTAGTCCAGATGGCGGAACTCATCAAAAGCTATTGGTTTGAAGTGAATACGCCTCCCATTCTAAAGACTTAAATCATTACCGTAACTCGCGATAATCTTGAGCAAATAATAAGGCACAAACCGAAGTGTGCGAGGGATGAAAACCGGTTGCAATCCCCACTTTTTGCCATTGAGGATTCAGTAAATAATCGCGATCGCGTCGCTCTAACTGACCATCGTTAATCAACAAATTGCGAATCACCGCTTCAGCATTGGGTTGACCGTAACACAAACTTTCTGCCCAACGGTTTTGCCACCTTCCATATTGTTCTAAACGGTCTTGGGGACTGGTGCGATCGCGTCCGATTGCCCCCATATTACCCGTTTCCCGTTGATACCGCACCAAATCCCGCGCTGCTTGGGTCATCCCCCAAGACAACTCCAACGCCGTCAGGGATGGGGTTTTTTCGAGGACTTGCATCGCTTCTTCGACAGCACTAACTCCTTCTTGGGTACAGTAAACTTTACCGTCGGGCTGTTGGATTTGTACCGTATCGAGAAAGCGATCGCGCCATCCTTGCAATACCGGAAGATAAGATTGCGGATTTTGACGCAGTTGATTGAGGGCGTTTAAAACCGCGTCATCGGATGCAGCCATTTTGTTTTCTTCTAACATCGAGAAATCGGCGTAATCTTCGGCAAAAATCACCCGATATTGCCCATCGGTTCCCCCATAAACCCCCCCATATTGCCAACTTGCCCCCAGTAGATTTTGGCGGGATTGACGACGGGGATTTGGGGCATCAATTAACCATTGCGCGATCGCCCCTTGGGGACTTTCCCCTGTGTTGCTGCTATTTTCCCCCACACGCCCCGATAATTTGCCGTAAGGCTGGATTTGAGCGCTGAGGGGGGCCGCTGCCTCTAACAAGCTTTGAGCGCGTTTCTGAGCCACAATGGATAAGCCAGAGGTGAATTGCAAAGGTGGCACCGGACGAGCAAAACGCAAATACCACAAAATTTCCTGAGTCGCGGCAGTATTAACCCCAGGCGATCGCGCAGCCCAAGCTTGTACAATCGAACCATAAGCGGCCGGATCCCTGCGTAACTGATTAATTTGGGTAATTAACGTCGCTTCTTGTTGAGAATCCCGGTAAATCGGACTCACTGATACCATCACTTTCCCTTTTTGTTGATTTTAACCTTTGGCCAATGACCCCCTCATCCCCATTCATTCCGATTGCAACGCCGCTAAATGTTCTTGTGCCGTTTGTAATGCTTTCTGGGTTTGCGCTAATGCTTCCCGACAAGTCGAAAGCCGATCGCGCAACTGTTGAATCATTAATTGCGATCGCACCCGTACCAACACTTCTTCAAGTTGGAAAGGTTTTGTAATATAATCAGCCCCACCCACTTGCAACGCCTTCAGCTTATCTTCTTCTGCATCTGCCGCACTCAAAAAGATAATCGGAATGGACTGGGTTTTCGGGTTCGCTTTCAACTGCCGACACACTTCATAACCATTCAAATCTGGCATATTAATGTCTAATAAAATTAAATCTGGCGGAAACGCCTGAATGGCCATCAGGGCCGTTTTGCCATTAATCGCCTTGCGGACTTGGTAATTTCGCGCCGTCAAGAAATCCGACAAAAAGCGGATATTTTCCACCAAATCGTCCACAATCAGAATATCAAAAACCCGATCGCCCGCCGCATCAAAGTTTAC
Source organism: Spirulinaceae cyanobacterium (assembly GCA_046541115.1). GTDB lineage: Bacteria > Cyanobacteriota > Cyanobacteriia > Cyanobacteriales > Spirulinaceae > Jaaginema. The sequence goes on from JBKHDX010000147.1 coordinate 7,861, forward strand.
CATAACATCAGTTACTCCTGAGGCCCAACTAAGTCAATAATCCGGTCAAACTCATAACCATTTAACCATTGTTTTAATATATTAGTTAGCTTTTCATGGTGACTCGGAATTTCTTGAATTAAGTCTAAACACAAGCGATCGTTACACTGTAAAGCCGCTAAGTATAAATTTTCAATCCAATCAGCATTCATCACTTGGAAATCACTAGGCTGTAAGTGAGTTTGCTCGGTTAAATTCATGAAAGAGCCACGAGAATCAGTTTTTGAAGTAGCATATTCAAACTGAACGCCTAAATGCTGATTCAGCTTTTCTAAAATTTCACTACGACGAAAAGGTTTACTCACAAAATCATCGCAACCCGCATCTAAAGATTGTTGTTTTTGTTCGATAAAAGCATTGGCAGTAATCGCAATAATTATAGGCATTGTATGAGATTGGGAACGACCCGCTTCGGCTTTAATTAACCGAGTCGCTTCATAACCATCAATCTCTGGCATGTGCATATCCATAAAGATAAGATCGGGTTGCCAATTTCGCCAGCTTTCTAAAGCTTCGCGGCCATTTTCGACTTGCCTAATCGCAAATTCTAATTCTTGTAAAACCGTAACTAATAATAAACGATTCACCGGATGATCTTCAGCAATTATAACTTTATATTGCTTTTGTCCGGAAGTTAACTTCGTCACGCGATCGAAATTAGATATAGAACAAGTCGGTGCTGCTTCTACAACTTTTACTTCAATAGAAAATTTAAAACAACTGCCGACATTGAGTTTAGATTCTACGGTAATTTCACTCCCCATTAACTGTAAAAACTGTTGAGAAATCAACAAACCTAAGCCGGTTCCTTCCTGAGCTTTTTGTCCAGTTTTGGTTTGACTAAAAGCCTTAAACAACATCTTTAATTCAGGTTCTGAAATACCCGGCCCCGTGTCCTCAATAGCAAAATGCAAATTCACCCACTGAGGGTCAAAATCGGCAATATAATCAACCCCCACTCGTAAGTTGACGCAACCCACTTCTGTAAATTTCAACGCATTTCCCAATAAATTGAGTAGAACTTGCCGTAATTTTTTGGCATCTACTTCAATGGCCGTAGGTGCAGTTTCATCAATTAGGAAGTTTAGACTCAAATTTTTAGCTTCCGCTTTGAGATGCAGCAAAGATTCTAAACTGAACAATAAATCCCGTAGATTAACTTTAGTTGGATTGAGAACAACACGACCGGCTTCAATTTTAGAAACCTCAAGAATGTCATTAATCAAAGTGAGTAAATGTTCGCCACTTGTATTGATAATTTCGGTATATTGTTGATGTTGTGGGTTGAGAATGGGGTCTCGTTGCATCAGTTGGGCAAAGCCTAAAATTGCATTTAAAGGCGTTCGGAGTTCGTGACTCATATTCGCTAAAAAGGTGCTTTTAGCTTGATTGGCTTTTTCGGCCGCATCTTTGGCGATTTTTAATTCTTCGGCTTGATTTTGAGTTTTTGCAAATAATTCTGCTTGTTGTACTGCAACTCCTAACTGATTGCTAATTTGGGTAATAATGTCAATTTCTGCGGCTTGCCAAGACCGGGGGTTGCTATTTTGATAAACTGTTAATAATCCCCACAAGCGATCGCGACAAAAAATTGGGGCGATCGCATAAGCTTTCGCTTGTAGTTTTTGTAAAAAATTAAGATAACATTCTTCAAACCCCTTCGCGTCAACATCGTCCACTTGGCAGTAATAGTTTTTATTTTGATATTTCCCCCCAGTTTCTCCTTTTAAATAGGTATCTTCAATAGCTAATTCAGACGCTTGTAATTGAGGGACTTTACAATTCGATTCTCCCGCAACCCCTTGAGATAAATCATTTTGTAGCGTCGGATTGTCCTTAATGGCAGTCCAGCCGGCTGCAACCGATTCACAAACGACAATGCCACTCCAATCTTTATTAAAACGGTAAATCAACACGCGATCGCATTCTAAAGCTTGGCGTAATTCTTGGGTTGTTGCCGTAAAAATAGAATCTAATTCCAAACTTTGGCGCATTCGTAAAACAATATAATTAATGGCTTTTTCCCGTTCTGCCATTAAGCGCATTGCTGCTTCTGTAACAACTCGTTCTTGAACTTCTATTGCTAAAGTTTTATTACTTTTTTGTAAATCATCGGTTCTTTCTTCAACTCGTTGCTCTAATTCGTGGTTGATTTTTTCTAATTCTTCAGGACTGCGTAACGCTAAAAATTGAGGTAATAATTGACTGAGTTTTAATGCCGTATAACAAGACACCAAAGCCGTAATTGCCTTCTCAATTCCCGACAGCCAATAATCAGGATGCCATAATGTCCAAATTCCGAGTAAATGGCTAATCCCGCAGCAAATAATAAAAGCACTAAATAAAATAAATACTTTTGAAAACGGCGTATCTTTACACTTTTTAACAAAGTAAAGCAACATGGCCGGAATCGAAAAATATGCGATCGCAGTCAAAGCATCGCTGACCAAGTGCAGAGTCACAAGGGGAGTTTGCCATAAATAACAATGGCTGTGAGGAATATAAAGATAAAAATGAGAAAAACTCAAATTTGGCATTAGTAAAATTACTGAATGAATTGAAATAAGGCAGAATGTAGACGACCCTTTTATTTCTTTTAGCGTGACATTAGACATAAGTCCCTGACCACCCGTATCACCAAAGAATGATAAGACTGCAACTTAAGTACAGATTTACAGAATGTGCTGACCAAACTTGGAGGAATTGGTCAAATAAGCCCCAGTCCACTCATTATCATTGTGACATTTATTGTTTGGGGATCGAGAATGAAAAAGGGACTGCATGACGAAAGCCCCCTTTGTCGTTAACAAAACTGTAACGATCGCCCCATTTCCCCCAGTCAGCGGCCATAATAAAGCGATTCCAAGAAGGTTCTAGGCAAATTATGTTTAAAGATGCTCGCGATTATCAAATACTTTTCCTGTCTAGCTTTTTAATCCTGGGAATCAGTACCCGCGATTGGACGATTCACCCAGAATTTTTGCTGGTTATCATCCTGACTTGTCTGATAACCCAATGGTTTTTTACTTCTTTTCTCGCTTTTTGGCCCGCTTGGTGGCGCGGGGAATATCCAGTTAATTTCGCTTTATCTCGCTTTAGATTCTCTTTTTCTAGCTTACGCAGCGCCTTAATTACAGGTTTGGCCTTATGCTTGCTTTTACGGGCAAATGAAGCCAGTACGATGGCGATCGCGGCTTTCCTGGCCATTGCCAGTAAATTTTTGTTTCGTTGGAGTGGCAAACACTTCTTTAACCCTGCCAACTTCGGCATTATTGCCGCCCTCCTCCTCACCCAAGACGCTTGGATTTCCCCCGGACAATGGGGAACCGATTGGTGGTATCTGCTGCTATTTTTAGGGGCAGGGGGCATGATTCTCAATAAAGTGGGGCGTTGGGACACCTCCGCCGCTTTTCTAGGGGCTTATGCTGGCTTAGAAGCCTTGCGTAATCTTTGGTTGGGGCAGGCTTGGGATGTTTATTTTCATCATCTCACCCGTGGCAGCTTACTGTTGTTTGCTTTGTTCATGCTCACCGACCCGCGCTCCATTCCCAATGCTTGGCTCAGTCGCATTTTATGGGCGCTTACCATTGCGATGGTCACCTTTTTTCTCGAACATACCCTTTACCTCAACAACGCTATTTTCTGGGCATTATTTGGCCTCTCTCCGGTTACGATTTTATGCGATCGCGTTTGGTCTGCCCCGCGATTCCATTGGGCAATAGGGGCATTCAAGTCAGAAGCATCGGGTTGATATAGCAATATCCGTCTGAGTTTGGCTTAAAGACTGGGTAAATTCATTGTGCCAGTTTGGGTTAGTCCCAGGGGTGTTGTCGCGCTTCGTTGACTATCCCTTGAGCTTCTTCTAGGGAAATATCGTAGCGATCGCTCAAAAGTTGGGGAATGCGATGGCAGTCCCGATTGGGGTTCACAGGGGGTTGATGAGCATAAGTAGGTAGAGCAACATTACACAAAAAAGGCGAAGGTTCTGCCTCTAGCTGAAGCGGTTCGAGATTGAGAACATCTCGCGAATTGATAAAAAATAGCAAAGCACCGCTAAGGTTGGCATCGCTGAAGTTGGCATCGCTGAGGATGGCACAGTTGAGGTGGACACCACTGAGGTTGGCATATCTAAGGTCAGCCCTGCTGAGGTTGGCATATCTAAGGTCAGCCCTGCTGAGGTTGGCATATCTAAGGTCAGCCCCGCTCAAATTGCAGCCATTAAGATCGGCATCACTGAGGTTAGCATATTTGAGGTCAGCATTGCTGAGGTCAGCACCGCTTAGGTTAGAACCTTTGAGGTCAGCTCCACAAAAATCAGCACCTTTGAAGTCAGCCCCGCTTAGATTCGCCCCTTTGAGGTCAGCAATCTCTGGATTTCTTTTGGCTATGCGGAAACTGAATAACAGGAAGACTCCACTGGCAACTGCTACGATTGTTCCCAGATCCCTGATAGTAGTTTTGCTGTCTGGGCGAGTTTGGGTTACTGTTTCGTTCTGGGATAGATCGCTCTGTGCTTGAACTTTGCGAGCGGGAAGTAGCCACAGCCACCATACTATCGCGAGAATGACCGGAGTCGCGATCGCGCCCATCGTCCGCCACTTATTGCCTTTGGTCTTTGGCTGCCAACTTTTGAATTGCTCTCGCATGCTTAAGACTTCCTTAATACTTATTTCATTATCGCTCCCCTGACGCGGAAACCCGCTAAATCTTTAGGCAGGCTTAAACATTCCCTTTAC
>JBKHDX010000148.1:0-12619 GCA_046541115.1 Spirulinaceae cyanobacterium
CTGATAACTGAAAAAAGCTGATGATTGAAACACCCCGCAGTATAGAAGAAGAACGCCCAGAACAGTCAGTTGTCGAACAACAACTGCGAACTCAAGTGCGTCAACAAGAAGCGATCGCGCAGATTAGCCAACTGGCCTTAACTTGCGACGATCTCAATAGTTTGTTTGACGTAGCAACCCAAACCATCGCAAATCTTCTCAATGTCAAATACTGCGGCATTTTAGAACTATTATCGAACCAAAGCGCCTTGGTGTTGCGGTCTGGGGTGGGTTGGTCAAAACGCTGGCTCGGACAAGCCCAAATCAGCGCCAATCATCAAACCCCCGAAGGTCACGCCCTGCGCTGGTATTGTCCCGTTGCGATCCAAGATTTGCGCCTCGAAACGCGGTTTAGTGGGACGGCCTTTCTACACAACTACCACATTGTGAGCGGCGCAAGTATCCCCATCGCTGGAAAAGGGCAACCTTGGGGGGTTCTCAGTGTTTATAGTACCGTCGAGCAAGCTTTGACGACCGACGATGTGCGCTTTTTGATTGCGATCGCCAACAGTCTGGCCGCCGTTACAAATCGCTTGCAAGCTGAAACCAACCTCGACCGTTTTTTTAACCTTTCTCTCGATCTGTTTGGCATTGCGGGTCAAAACGGTTATTTTAAACGAGTTAACCCCCAATTTGAGCAAGTTCTCGGTTATTCTTTAGACGAACTGCAAAATATTCCGATTATTGAATTAGTCCACCCTGACGATCGCGAGTGCAGTTTGGCCGCAGTCCAAAAGCTCAGTCAGGGCTTTCCTTTGGTCAACTTTGAAAACCGCTATCGTTGCAAAAACGGGTCTTATCGCTGGTTGGCTTGGACGGCGGTTTCTTGTGAATCGGAGTTATTTTACTGCGTGGCCCGGGATGTGAGCGATCGCAAACAAATCGAAGTCCAACTGCATCAACTCAATACCGAACTTGAAAGCCGCGTGAAATCCCGTACAGCCCAACTGCAACAAACCCTGCGGGAACATCAACAAGCCGAGATTGCCCTCCGGAACAGTATGATGACCAATCGGGCGCTACTCGACGCTATTCCTGACTATATGTTTTGTTTTAGTCGGAACGGGCGTTTTATCAACGCTAAAGCCCCCAGAGAGCGATATTTTTGTTCGCCCCCCGAAGACTTTATCGGTCGCTTCGTCCAGGAAGTCTTACCCGCCCCCGTCGCCCAAAAGATGCACGATTGTATCGATTTTGCCCTCTCTACAGGCAAGTTACAAGTCATCGAATATGAATATCACCTCCACAACAGCACCCACTGGGAAGCCCGATTTGTGCCGAATGGAGACGATGAGGCGATCGCCATTGTACGGGATATTAGCGATCGCAAACGGGCTGAGTTAGAGTTACAAAAAAGTCAGCGTTTTGTTCAACGCATTGCCGAAGCTAGTCCCGACATCCTTTATATTTTCGACCTCGAACAACAATGCAACATTTACAGTAACCGCCAAATTGCGGAGATTCTAGGGTATACTCCCGTCGAAATTCAAGCTTTGGGGAGTAATTTTATTCCTTCGCTGATTCATCCCCAGGATTTGACTAAAGTGATTGAATATCATCAAAAAGTTACTAAAATGGATGATGGAGATATCCTCGAACTTGAATATCGCCTACAAGATAAACAAGGTCAATGGCATTGGTTAGTCAGTCGCGAAACCGTGTTTAGTCGCAATCGTGAGGGATTGCCTCAACAAATGGTGGGAACTGCCAGGGATATTACCGAACGCAAACAAGCTGAAGAAAGACTGCGTTTGAGCGAACGGGCGATCGCGTCGAGTACTAATTCTATCGTCATTACCGACGCAAGGTTACCGGATCGTCCCATTGTCTCGGTAAATCCCGCTTTTGAGCGCATTACGGGCTATACTGCCGATGAGGTTATTGGTAAAAACTGCCGCTTATTGCAACGAGGAGAATCCCACCAACCGGGGTTAGATATTATCCGCCGCGCGATCGCCACCGAAACCAGTTGCACCGTTATTTTACGCAATTATCGTAAAGATGGCTCGCTGTTTTGGAACGAACTCAGCATTTCTCCCATTTACGACGAACAGGGGCAACTGACCCATTTTCTCGGCATCCAAAATGATATCACCGAAGCCCGCCAAACCCAACTGGCCCGTCGCATGGCCCAAGAACGTTTAGAATATCTCCTGTCCTCCAGTCCGGGGATTCTCTACAGTTATCAAATGTTTGGGGATTTTCGCGCCACTTTTATCAGTGATAACACTTCGCAACTCTTAGGCTACAGTAAAGCAGAAATGCAAGAACCGGGGTTTTGGGCAAGTCATATTCACCCCAACGATGCTCCTACGGTTTTAGGAGAAAGTAACCTTAAACTACTCCAACAAGGAGAATACGCTCACGAATACCGCTTTCAGCACAAAAACGGTCATTATATCTGGATTTATGACCAATTGAAATTAGTACACGAAGATAACAATCCCCTCGAAGCCATTGGTTACTGGATTGATATTAGCGATCGCAAACTAGCCGAACAAGAATTAGTAACCTCTCTCCAAGAAAAAGAACTCCTCCTCAAAGAAATTCACCATCGCGTTAAAAATAACTTGTTGGTGGTGTCGAATATCCTGGAATTTCAATCAGATTATACCCACGATGCAGAAAGTATCAAAATTCTCGAAGATAGCCAACATCGTATTTATTCCATGGCTTTAATTCACGAAAAGCTGTATCGTTCGACGGATTTGGCTTGCATTAATTTTGATGAATATTTAGAAAATTTAATTGAAAATCTGGCTCAGTCTTATACGAATAATCGTCAAAATATTGATATTGAACTTAATATTCAACCGGTTTCTCTCAATGTTGAAACCGCGCAACCCTGCGGTTTGATTGTAAACGAACTTATTTCTAATATTTTTAAACACGCTTTTCCCGGCGGCACAAGGGGTAAGATTTTTGTCGATTTGTATCGTCAAGAAACAGGCGAAATTCATCTTAAAATTGCCGATAACGGTATAGGGTTACCTCAAAACTTAGATATTTATAATAGCGAATCTTTGGGTCTCGAATTAATTGTTACCCTCGCGCAACAACTCAATAGCAACCTCAAACTCGATCGCCATTCGGGAACTTGCTTTAAATTAACTTTTTCAGAACTTAATTATCGCCAAAGGTTTTAAAAACATCATGGAAATAACTCGAATTTTAATCGTAGAAGATGAACTTTTAATTGCCAAAGGATTAGCCCGAAAACTCAAAAAACTGGGTTATACCGTGATGGATATTGTAACTTCTGGGCAAGCTGCTCTCGATCTTATTTCCCAACAACAACCCGATTTAGTGTTAATGGATATTGCCATTCAAGGAGACATAGACGGCATCGAAACTGCCGGAAAGATTGCCGAAAGTTATAATTTACCTGTTATTTATGTCACCGCTTATGCCGATGATTCTACCTTAGAACGTGCCGGGTTAACGGGGTCTTATGGTTATATCTTGAAACCCTATAAAGAGCGAGAAGTTCACGCAGCCATTCAAATCGCTTTAAAAAAGCACAAACAAGCCATCGCGCTGCAAGAATCTCTCCAAAAAGCCCAACATCAAAATGCCGATCGCTCTCGGTATTTATCCATTGCTTCCCACGATCTCCGCACCCCCTTAACAGCAATTCAAATGTCTGCTGAAATCCTCGAACATCACGGCGAAAAAATTGCTAAAGAAAAACAAATTAAGCACGTTAAGCGCATTCAAGCTTCAATTCATAATATGAATGAATTACTCGAAGACTTATTAATTGTTAGCCGCGCAGAATTAGGAAAACTAGAATTTAATCCCATTCCTACCCCAGCTTTAGCCTTTTTTACCCAGATTTTTGAGGAATTTCAAACGGTTGTCACCCCCAAACACAACTTCGTTTTTACCCCGCAAAACTTACCTCCAGAAATGACCATAGACCCCAAACTGTTGCGGCATATTTTAACAAATTTATTATCAAACGCGATCAAATACTCGCCCCAGGGCGGTAAAATTGAATTTATTGTTTGCTATCGCGACAACCAAATTATTATTACCATCACAGATTGGGGCATTGGTTTTCCCGCTTCTTATCAAAACTCTTTATTCAAAGAATTTGAACGCGCTCAAAATGTCGGCAAAATCAAAGGCACAGGCTTGGGATTATCCATTGTCAAACAAGCCGTAGACTTACATGGTGGCGCGATCGCCCTCGACAGTCAAGAAGCCATCGGCACCACGGCAACAGTTACCCTCCCGTTAAAATAAGCTCTTTTTGACCAGGACAACTCATCGAAATGACCAAAATTCTTGTAATTGAAGACGAAGAATTAATCCGAGAAAATATCATCGAGTTATTAAGCGAAGAAAACTTCGAGAGTATCGGTGCTGAAAACGGAGAAATTGGATTGCAACTGGCGCAATCGGAAAAACCCGATTTGGTTTTGTGCGACATTATGATGCCGAAAATGAACGGCTATCGGGTCTTAAAACTGCTGCGCCAAAACCCCGAAACCAGTGCCATTCCCTTGATTTTTCTCACGGCGAAAAGTTCTATGCCCGATTGGAGAGTGGGCATGAATTTAGGGGCAGATGATTACCTCATTAAACCCCTCACTGTCAAAGAATTATTGCGGGCCATTAATGCGCGTTTAGAAAAACAAGCCAACCTCCAAAAACACTATCAAGACCGCCTCCAAAAATACTTATACTTTGATAGCGTCACCCAACTGCCCAATCGCTTGTCCTTGCGCGATCGCGTTGCCACCTTTATCGATCGCCATAGCAACACCTCCGGTTTAATCCCTTTTTGTTGTATCAGCATTGACCGTTTTAGCCGCATCAAAGAAACCCTCGGCTATCGTCTCAGCGATCGCGCCCTCCAAATCATCGCCCAACGTCTCCTCAAACAAACTCGCGGTAAAGCCGCGATCGCTTATCTCAACGATGCCACCTTTGGCTTAGTCTTCCCCCCCGTCGCCCACAAAGCCGAGTTACAAGACAGCCTCACCGCCTTACAAAACAGTCTCGCCCAACCCTGCACCATTGGCAATCGGGAAGTGTATCTCAGCGTCAGCATCGGCGTGGCTTTTTACCAGCGAGACGGCAAAGACCTAGAAACCCTGCTACAACGAGCCACCAACGCCCTCAAACAAGCCCAAGACAAAGGGGGAAACACCATCGAATTTTACTCCGCCGCCTTTAGCATTGGGGCCGCCAAACAACTCGACCTCGAAGCGGATTTACGCCGCGCCCTCGATCGCGAAGAATTTGAGGTATATTATCAACCGAAAATCAACCTCAAAACCGGAAAAATCGCCAGTAGCGAAGCCCTCATTCGCTGGCATCATCCCGATAAAGGCTTGATGCCCCCCAATCAATTTTTACCCCTGGCCGCCGAAACCGGCTTGATTGTCCCCATTGGAGAATGGGTGTTAGGGGAAGCCTGCCGTCAAACCAAAGCCTGGCATCGCCAAGGCTACAACGATTTACGAATTGCCGTCAATATCGACCGCCGTCAATTCAACCAAGGAGATTTGCGGCAGAAAGTGGTCGAAATCATCGTCAACAGTGGTTTACTGCCGGAATACATCGAGTTAGAAATCACCGAAGGCAGTTTGATTCAAGACCCAGAATTAGCCGCCCGTCGCTTAAATGCGCTCAAATCTTTAGGGATTCAGATTGCCATTGACGATTTTGGCACGGGATATTCATCTTTGAGCTATTTACAGCAATTTCCCTTTGATATCCTCAAAATAGATCAATGCTTTATTCGCAAATTGTTTGAAGATGGCAAAAGCCAAGCCATTGTCACCGCAACTTTAGAAATGGCTCGCAATCTCAAACTTCGCACCGTGGCCGAGGGAGTAGAAACCGAGGCGGTGTTTAACTTTCTCCAGCAACAAGGCTGTCACGAAGTCCAAGGCTATTTACTCAGTCCCCCCTTACCCGCCGATGAATTTAAGAAACAGTTGGCAATAGGGAAGTTTGCTTCAATGCAGACGGTAATGGATTGGGAAGTTGGATCGTAAAGATCGCCCCTTGGGGATGGTTGTTTTCGACCCATATCTTGCCGTCGTGGGCTTCGACGATCAGCTTACAAAACGCCAAACCCAAGCCCGTTTGCTGAATCCCCGGCATGATTTGACCGACTTCGTAACGTTCAAAAATGGCTTGTTGTAACTCTGGGGTAATGCCCTTACCTTGGTCGGTAATGACGATCGCGGTTACGCTGTCTTGGGGGTGTAGGGCGATCGCGATTTCGCTCTCAGCCGGAGAAAATTTAATGGCATTAGCCAGCAAGTTTTCGAGAGTCCGGCCCATTAAATCTCGGTCGAGGGCTAAGGTGGGACTTTGCGATCGCGCATATTTGAGATGAATCTTTTTCGCTTGGGCGATCGCGTCAAAGTTCGCGATCGCATCGGTAATCAAATCTTCAAGCGGGAGGGGTTGGCGATTGAGCAGCATTTTCCCCGCATCGGCTTTAGCCAACACCAACAACTGATCCGTCATGGAGCGTAACTGCTGCACCGACCGCCCAATTTGCTCGACTTTACGGCTTTGTTTGGGATTGAGACCGGTACTGTTTAAAATTTCTACGGCCAGGGTAATACTGGTAATGGGATTGCGGAGATCGTGAACCACCGAGTGAGACAAATCTTCTCGTAACTGCAACGCCGCCGTTAAAGCGTCGTATTGCTGCTTGATTCGCAACATCGACCGCACCCGGGCCCGCAACTCAATACCAGTAATCGGTTTGCTAATAAAATCATCGGCCCCCGCATCCAAACAGCGGCCTAAATCTTCCTTGCTACTCAACGCCGTCACCATCACAACCGGGATATGTTGCCAAGCTTTGTTACTTTTGAGGCGCTGACACACCTCTAAGCCGTCCATTTCCGGCATCATCACATCCAGGAGAATCACATCGGGTCGCGTCGTTTCGAGATACTCTAGGGCGGCGAAACCATTAGAAGCATAATGTAAGTTGTAACCCTCTCGAAACAGTAAAGCTTCGATGACATCAAAGCCGTGGGGTTCGTCATCAACAACGAGAATATTAATAGTAGCAGTCATGGCTGATAGAGGGAAAAAATACAAACAAAAGACGCGATCGCAGTCTGAGTGATTAACTTTCTTGTTTTAATTCAGTTTTAAGATTGCGGGAAAGGGTTTTCAAGCTCACAGGCTTAGTCATGTAGTTATTGGCCCCGGCGGCTAAACAACGATCGCGATCGCCCAACATTGCCAAAGCCGTCAATGCAATAACCGGAATTTGAGCTACATCCGCCTCTGGGTGAGCGCGTAAATGCCGAATGGCCGTTAAACCATCCATTTGGGGCATTTGGATATCCATTAAAATTAAGTCAGGGCGATATTTTTCGGCGTAATCTAAAGCCTCAATTCCATTTTTAGCTCGAATCAAGCGATAATTACGAGAAATCAAGTAATCTTTGATAATTTTAACATTGTCATCATGATCTTCAGCCAATAAAATTAACGGCTCGATGTCATTTTGTAATTGAGGAATGGAAACAGAAGGTGCTACGGGAGATTCATCTTCATCGCCAGCTTTAGGAGTTTTTGGGATGACCTTCGCGATCGCGGCGTATAAACAAGACCCATCAATGGGTAAACTCACCGTGGCGATCGCCCCTTGTTCTAAAGCTTGGTCTTGGTTGCCCGTCTCAGTTAGCAAAATGATGGGGAGATCGCGGGTTGCAGCATTCCCTTGAAATTGTTGCAACACCTCCTGACCCGATAAATCCGGCAGTTGAGCGCCAAGAATCGCCACTCCTGGCTGAATGCGTTCGGCCAAACGTACTGCTCCTTCCCCTTCGGGGTAAATAATAGTTTGTAAGCCGATTTTGTCTAAAAGTTGTTTAATCGTGGTTGTAACATTGCTTCCCTCATGAATCACCAAAGCCACCGAATTGCTCAACAAGGGCGCGATCGCGGCTTCTGGAGTCGAAGGAGAGGGGGTAGGCTGAGAGTAGACCACCGATTGCCAGGGTAACGAAATAATAAAAGTACTGCCTTGACCCAACTCGCTATCTACCGCCACAGAGCCGCCGTGCATTTCCGCCACCCGTTGCACCAACGCCAACCCTAACCCCGTCCCGGCATAACTGCGGGACAAACTGCTGTCAATTTGCACAAAAGGTTGAAACAGTTTCGGTAGGTTTTCCGGTGCAATGCCAATCCCCGTATCAATAACGCTGAAATTGACCGTTTCCGTCGCCACATCCCCTTGCAATTCCAGGGTAATTTGGCCGCCTTCGGGGGTAAACTTCACCGCATTACTGAGCAAATTAATCAAGGCTTGGCGAATGCGACGCTCGTCTACCGCTAAACGCATATCCCCTGGGGGAAGTTGGGTTTTGAGCTTAATTTTCTTGCGTTGCGCCATTTGCTTCACAAAGGTCAAGCTCGACTCGGCTAAACGACGTACCGAAGTGGGGGCCAGTTGTAGCTCCATTTTGCCCGACTCAATTTTGGCCAAATCCAAAATATCGTTAATCAATTCGAGTAGGTGTTGGCCGCTTTTTTCAATGGTTTGAATCGAACGGCATTGGCGATCGCTCAACGAGCCGTAAACCTCCTCCTGTAGTGCCTCAGATAAGCCCAGAATGGCGTTGAGGGGGGTGCGTAGCTCGTGACTCATATTCGCCAAAAACTCGTCTTTGAGGCGGGTTGCCCGTTCGAGTTCGGCATTAATACGAGCGAGGCGTTGGTTGGTTTGGCGGATTTGTGCGTCGGCTTGTTTGCGTTGGGTAATGTCGCGACAGACGCAGACCAATTCCCCCCCCGGCATTAAAGTTAAAGAAAATTCTTCGGTAAAGGTGCTGCCGTCTTTACGCCGGGCTAACCCTTCCCCGCGCCAAGTTTTGGTTTGCAGCAGTTGCGGAAAAATTTCTTGTTCTAAGCGTTGGGCTTCTTCGGGATAATACATCAGCGACCAAGGCTTGCCGACTAATTCTTCTAAACTGGAGTAGCCAAACAATTCGAGATGTGTGCGATTGAGATAAATATAATTGCCTTTCGCATCGGTAATGGCAATGCCGTCGGTGGCGGCTTCGATGGCAGCAAATTGGGTTTGGAGCTTGGTTTGAGCGATTTGGCGCTCTTTGGCTAGGGCGATCGCATTGACGGCCAATTTCAGCAAGCCGATTTGCTGCTTTTCCCAAGTCACCGTCCCCGTCATCGAGTCAAAGGCCACATAGCCGAAAAAGCGGTTATTGATTTGTAGCGGTATCAGTAACAAAGCTTTCGCGCCACAATCCCCTAAAATGCAGGCTTCGGCTTCGTTGTAGTCTGAGTTGACTTTGACAACGGGTTCCCCCTCGGCTAGGGTTTCAGCCCAACCGGGAAAGGTATCGTAAGCAAAGCTCTGAAAGCGGGAATCGTTGAGGGTAGAGGCAATACCGGGTTGACACCACTCCCAAACATAGCGCATACAAAACTGCTTTTGATCGTTTGTGTAATTTTCAAACACGCAAACCTTATCCACCCCGACCAACTCCCCTAAAATGGGCAATACTTGGTCATAAATATCGGTTTCTGGGGTAACACCGCGCAACAGTTGGCTTTGAATGTTTACCAATGCTTGCAAATAAGCATCCCGTTGTTGGAGTAGCATTTCCGAACGCTTGCGATCGCTAATATCAAGCCAACTGCCAATAATTTCAATGGGTCGTCCAAGGCTATCGCGAATCAACTTCACATCATCTCGCACCCAACAATAAGAACCATCGTTAATCCGGAAGCGATATTCGTGGTTATAGAAATCTTCTGCGAATAAAGTTTTTAACCCGGCGAAAACCTCCTCTCGGTCGTCTGGATGAATATTATTTGCCCAAAAGCCGCTATCTTGAGTAAATTGCTGCGGTTGGTAGCCGAGTTGAGTTTTGACGTTATCGCTCATAAAGGTTGCGCCAAAATCCCCTTCGGCTTTGCAGGTATAAATCGTCGTGGGACTCGAAGACAAAAGATATTTCACCCGGGCTTCGCTTTGCAATAACGCTTCTTCGGCTTGACGACGTTCGGTAATATCAATACCAGAGGGGACGAGATAGCGCACTTGGCCTTGGTCATCGCAAATCCAACCGATGGTAAAGTCTAGGGTAATAAACTGATTTTCCCCCACCCGCACCACAGCATCATAACGCACTGCTTCTTGGCGTAAAGCCCGCGCGATCGCGTCTTTGAGGTTGGCTTGGGCTTGCTGAGAATGCGACCACCAATAGGCCTCCACAAAGGGCTTATTAATCACATCCTCGTACTGTAAATTCGCCGCTTGTAACGGTGCGCGGTTGGCTTCGATTAAAATGCCGTCGGGAGTCATTAACCCGACAAAGCTGTGCAAACTGTCGAGTAAGTCCCGCAGGATTTTTTCCCGTTGACGCACTTTGGTTTCAGCAGTGACGCGATCGCGAATATCGTGCAAAATGGTGGAAAAATAATCGATTTCTCCGCCTGAACGGTGGGCGATAATAATCTGAGACACCGGGATTTCTTGACCCTTTTCATCTAAAATCGCCGTTTCTCCTTGCCAAACCCCTTCTCGAATCGCTGTGGGAATGCCTTGAGTTTTAACCTTCTCCAAAGCCCAATCCGGATGAATATCGTCAATGGGTTTGTGCTGATATTCCTCGTCTCCCAGGTGACCGTACAACTGACGCACTTGGCGATTCGTCCATACGGTTTCTAAATTTGTATTAGCAATCCCCACAAAATCCGGGGTGGCTTCGAGAAGGGCCACGAGGCGATCGCGCTCTTGTTCGGCTTTGGCGCGATCGCCAATATCTCGAATCGAGGTTTGCAGTTCTAAAGTTGTTCCGTCTACTGGGTCTAAAACCGCTTTGGTTTTGGCTTCAAGCCAGACATAATGACCCTGTTGATGACAAGCGCGAAACACGCTGGTTTCCTGGGTTTCCTGGGATACGGTTTGAGCCTGTTGCAAGCGCAGGCGATCGTCAGAGTGGAGGTAGTCCCAAGTGATTTTGCCGATCAATTCTTCAGGCTTGTAGCCCAAAATAGTCTGACAAGCAGGAGAGATATAAAGTATTTCCCCTTCTGGAGTCGTTCGCACTACAATATCGCTAGAATTCTCCGCTAACAAGCGAAATCTAGCTTCACTGGCTTTTAATTCTTCTAAGGTTTGATGGCGTTTGGTAATATCGGTGTGAGACCCCATCAAGTGGATTAACTGGTTTTGGGCATTCCATGTTCCGACCCCATGAGCCAATATCCAGCGATAAGAGCCATTTTTGTGACGGAGACGATATTCAATTCTGTATTTATCGGCTTGGCGTTGGGCATAATTGTGGATGGTTTGTTGAACTCTAGGATAATCGTCGGGATGAACGCTACTCGACCAACTTTCAAAACTGTTGGGAAGTTCGTCCTCTTGGTAGCCGAGGATTGTCTTCCAGCGTCGGGAAAAGTACACCTCCCCGGTTTCGATGTTCCATTCCCACAAGCCATCATTCATGCTCTCGACAGCAGTTTTAAAGCGGTGTTCTGAGACTTGCAGGGCTTGGTTGTGTTGTTGGAGTTGCTCAAACAGAAGCGCTTGTTGAATCGCGATCGCGAGGGTTTGGACAATTTCTGTGAGTAAGCTGATATTGTCCTCTTGCCAAGTCCGCGGCCCCTGACATTGATGTAAAATCAATAAACCCCAAGGGGTTGTGGCCGATTCTGCACAATCGCTCAAAGCAATGGGAACCGCCAAACAAGCTTGTACTTGATATTTTCTGAGAATTTGCTTTTGTTGCGGCGTAAATTCACAACTTTCTTCTAAATTATCGGTGCGGTGTTGGCTATTACTGCTATATTTTTCAATTAAACCCGGTAATGCGGCTGTTTCTTCAGGATTAAAGCTAATTTCTGAGATAGAGTGCCAAGGCGATCGCACCGACTCGGCCACAATCTCACCACTACTGGGGGTGTCAAAGCGATGAATCACCACGCGATCGACATCAAAGCATTGGCGTACTTGTTGGGCGACAGTTTGTAAAATCTCATTGAGCGGCCGAGTCGCCCGTAAATCCCTTAACATCGAGGCGAGGATGTTTCGTTGTGCTTGAGAGCGTCGCAGTTGTTGTTTAACCGCTTGGTATTCTAGGGCTTGGGCGATCGCGTTTTGTAAGACTTTGGGGGTGAGGCAATCTTTGACCAGATAGGTATGAGATTCTAGGGGGAGATGCGCGATCGCGTTTTCACTGTCCCTATCCCCAATCGCGATCGCGGGCAGATCGTATTTTTGCGTATATTCGAGAATATTTTGGAACCCTTCTAATTCCGTATTTTTACTTAAGTTTAAAGCAAAAATAATAAGATGGGGCGGCTGTTTTTGACAGATTTCTAATCCTTTGAGGCTGTTTTCTGCTTCTACAATTGTATAGTTCAGCTTTTTTAAATAATCTCGGTATATTTGGCGCTCTCGCTCAGTCCGAGCCATCAAAAGTAGGGTTTTCATGGAGTCCGCAGAGAAACTAATAGGGATTTAATCAATTTGTACGATTGACAGTAAGACAACAGAAAGCAAGCTCTAATCTAACTCTTAGACTTTAACAAATTGTTATTGGTTGTTGGTTGT
>JBKHDX010000149.1:0-12495 GCA_046541115.1 Spirulinaceae cyanobacterium
GGTTGGTCGGTGCTAGAAGTGTGTCAAAGCGAAGAAGAAAAGCTATCCCAGACCCAATACACTCAGCCTTGTTTGTATGTTATCGAAGCAATTTTAGCGGACTTGTTGAAAGCACAGAATCAACAACCCCAATGCGTCGCGGGTCATAGTTTAGGGGAATATGTCGCCCTTTATGCCGCCGGGGTTTTTGACTTTGAAACCGGCTTGAAATTGGTCAAGCAACGGGCGGAACTCATGTCTCAGGCTTCCGGGGGTAAAATGGTGGCTTTGATGGGCTTCAAGCGCGACCAACTGAACGCAGGGATCGAAAATAACCCCGATGTGGTCATCGCCAACGACAACAACGAAACCCAAGTGGTGATTTCTGGCACTCCTGCCGCCGTTGATGAATTATTGGATAACGTCAAAGTCCGTCGCGCTATTCCCCTCAAGGTTTCCGGGGCATTTCACTCGCCCTTGATGAGTCAAGCCGCACAAGAATTTGAAGCGATTTTAGCCGATGTGAATTTTGCCGAGGCGCAAATCCCGGTTATTTCCAATGTCGATCCCAATCCGAGTACCGAGGCAACGGTATTAAAAGGGCGCTTGGTGCAGCAAATGACCGGATCGGTGCGCTGGCGGGAAATTATGCTGCAACTTGTTGATTCTGAGGTGAAAAAAGCCGTTGAAGTGGGACCCGGTCAAGTTTTATCGGGCTTACTCAAACGCTCTCAACCCGAGATCGAGCGTTTGAATGTGGGAACGGTTGCAGACTTGCAAGCCTTGGGTAATGAGGAATTGACTCACGTTTAGGGCTTCTCAACCACGACAAAACCGCGATCGCGATCGGAAGTGGGGTCAGTGGTGTTCAGGGCTTGCCATAATGTTGCTGTGGACACCCACACCGGGGGATATTTGTGGGCGGCTACGTCTAGAATAAGGACGCGATCGCTCTTGGCATGATACGCCCCAATCGCTGAAATATGACCGACTTTGCCTTGGTTGAGAACTTCTCGCTGATAGTTAATCGCGATCGCGTCTTGGGGATTTTGCAAGTTTTTTTGCACCAAGGCGCGAAATTCAGCTAGGGAAGTCTCGGAGGCATAATATACGCTACTTTCGAGTTGATGGGCTTCTAACAAAGCGTCTAACTGCGCTAGATTCATCCCCGCAAATGTCACCGCCCAAGAACTGCGAATTTTTGGCACAGCATCGGTAAAGAAATTAAACTGATTCAGGGGCATTTCTGTCGATTGCAGGGCATTAATCATCGTCACCGAGGACGCAACCCCGCAAAAAGCCCGTCTCGCTTGGGGGACAAAATGAGGGATGAGTTGCGAATAATCGGCGGTGTAGTCGCTGGTTGCAAGTAACTGCTGGCCGCGAGTCGAATCAATCGCAACGAGATTTGGGGGGAGGGGACGCGATCGCACAGGCGGTTTTTGAAACGCGAAGTAGCATAGACTCCCCCCCGCAATACCTAACACACCGAGTACCAAAAGTCCTACAATGCGAAGTTGTCGCTTCATTTCTCTTTCCTCACTGCCCACTGCCCACTGCCCACTGCCTAAAACCAACAAACTATCGATCGACACCTGTCAATTCAATTAAATACATGAGCAGCGATAAAATTATTGTTCCCTTAGATGTTCCGACTATTGAGGACGCGATCGTGTTACTCGATCGACTCCCAGACGTAAGTTTCTGGAAAGTCGGCTTAGAACTATTCGTCAATACTGGCTCATCCATCCTATCAACCCTCAAATCTCGCCAAAAACGCATCTTTCTCGACCTCAAACTCCACGACATTCCCAACACCGTCGCCGGAGCCACCCGCGCTGCCGTTAAATATGATGTCGATCTTCTCACCCTCCACGCCACCAACGGATGCAACGCCCTAGCAGCCGCAGCAGAAGCCGTACAAGGCACTTCTACCCAACTCCTCGCGGTTACCCTCCTAACTAGCATTAACTCCCGCGACCTCGCCTTTGACCTGCAAATTCCCCTCGAACTGCCCGAATATACCCTCAAAATGGCGATTTTAGCCCAAGAATCCGGCATCCAAGGCGCAGTTTGTTCTCCCCGCGAAGCCCGGAGTTTAAAACGAGTCTGCGGTGACGATTTCCTCCTCGTTTGTCCGGGGGTGCGCCCCAGTTGGGCCGCAAAAGGCGACCAGCAGCGCGTCATGGCCCCCGCAGATGCCCTTAAAGCCGGAGCCGACTACCTAGTCATCGGACGACCCATTACCACCGCCAGCGACCCTGTAGAAGCGTGGGAAAGGATTGTAGCGGAGGTGTCGTAAATTGGCAGTTGTGTTAACTCATTAACTCGTGTAGGGGCAAGGTTTCCTTGCCCAATCTCAACTTTTGGGTTAGGAGGATTTCATACCGCAGTCGCGTCCAATAACGTAAACTTGGACGGGGAAACCCCGCCCCTACGCCAGATTTGACAATGGGGACAAAACTTTAACTCGTCACATATTGACCAATTACCAATAACAAACAACAAACAACAAACAACCAACAACAAAGGACTAATGACCAATGACAGAGGACTAATAACAATTCTCCTAACAAGTGGGTTGACTGTCTTAATGGGATTACCTGGAATCGCGCAACCCTTGGACAATACACGCGCTTGTCCGGAGGATGCCGAAACCCTGATGGCGTTGATGTTGCGGGACTTGCCAAGCTACTCGAATCGGGTGTTGAGGCGATCGCGCATTCTTGACAATCCCGACGACGACTACGACCGCAGTATAATCCTGGCAGGACGACCAGAATTTCAACCCCTCAGCCTCAGCCCCATTTCTGTGTCCCAAGTCGGGGAACTCGAACCCCCCCAACCCCCGCAGCAGGTATTTTTCACCACATTAGAGCGCATCCAGACCGAGGATCGTCTGTATCGCGTGCAAAGTTATTATTGGTTATTTCTATCAAATACAGAAAGTGGTTGGCGTTTATCGCTGTTATACGTCCGTCTGGGGTCAGCAAATGAGGAGCGTACCGCCCTACCCCCACGGGAAAATAGTAATGGCATTGTCGGCCAAGCCGTTAAACTTTGGTTACAGGATTGCCGCAACGGGGCAATTCGGCGCTAATTATTGTAATACTACCCACAACCTTTATTAATTTCCTAATCTCGTTCGGTGGGTTCGTTCTACCAAGGGACGCAAAAACGAGGCGCTGCCTTGATTCTCCCATCTGATGTTATGACTAAAAATGAAGGTATAAGTTTATCTTTGAAATAAAAACACCATATAAAGGTTATGTTCAAAAGTTGGCAAAATCTCGTTATTACCGCTTGGGTAGTACTCAATAACCACTAACTAATAACTAATAACAAAAACTAGCCAATTACCGCGATCCACCAACTAACTTAACGACTGCCCACTGCCCAAAAAACTGATGACTGATGACTGTTGACTGTTGACTGAAAAAGCCCACTGCCTACTACCTAAAACCCTATAATTCCCATTACCCACTAATCACTTAAATACACTATGTCTTTTGTCGGTTTACACATTCATAGCGACTACAGCCTGCTTGATGGGGCTTCTCAACTGCCGAATTTAGTTAATCGCGCTGTAGAATTAGGAATGCCCGCGATCGCTCTCACGGATCACGGGGTAATGTATGGGGCGATTGAGTTAATTAAAACTTGTCGCAAAAAAGGCATTAAACCTATTATTGGCAATGAAATGTATGTCATTAACGGGGATGTCGAAATACCTCATAAACGCATTCGTAAATATCACCAAGTTGTCTTAGCCAAGAATACCCAAGGTTATAAAAATTTAACCAAACTCACCACAATTTCTAACCTCAAAGGTTATCAAGGTAAAGGAATTTTTGCCCGTCCTTGTATTAATAAAGAATTATTAGCGCAATATCACGAAGGCTTAATCGTCACCAGCGCTTGTTTAGGAGGCGAAGTTCCCCAAAATATCCTTAAATTTGATTTAAAGAAAGCTAGAGAAGTCGCCAAATGGTATAAAGATGTTTTTGGGGATGATTATTATTTAGAAATTCAAGATCATGGTTCGGCAGAAGACCGCATTGTGAATGTCGAAATTGTCAAAATTGCCAGAGAACTCGACATCAAAATTATCGCGACCAATGACTCTCATTTCATTTCTTGTTATGACGTAGAAGCCCATGATGCGCTGTTGTGCATTCAAACCGGGAAACTCATTACAGAAGATAAACGACTGCGGTATAGCGGTACAGAATATCTAAAATCTGCCGACGAAATGAAGCAACTATTTCGCGACCATCTCAGTGATGATGTAATTGAGGAGGCGATCGCAAATACTTTAGAAATTGCCGAAAAAGTCCAGCCTTATCATATCATGGGCGAACCCCGCATCCCCGATTATCCAGTTCCTGCGGGTCACACAGCTGACACTTACCTCGAAGAAGTTACCTGGGAAGGACTCAAAGACCGCCTCAAATGTCGTTCCCGTAATGAGATTGATGCGACCTATAAAGAACGCCTCGAATATGAATTAGTCATGATGCAAAAAATGGGTTTCTCGACCTATTTTCTAGTCGTCTGGGACTACATCAAATACGCCAGAGATCATCATATTCCAGTCGGGCCGGGACGAGGTTCGGCTGCGGGTTCTTTAGTTGCTTATGCCTTAAAAATTACTAATATCGATCCAGTTCACCACGGATTACTATTTGAGCGGTTCCTCAATCCCGAACGAAAATCAATGCCAGATATTGATACCGACTTCTGCATTGAACGTCGGGATGAAATGATTAAATATGTAACTGAAAAATACGGCAAAGATAACGTCGCACAAATCATTACTTTTAACCGCATGACCTCCAAAGCGGTATTAAAAGATGTGGCGCGAGTTCTTAATATTCCCTACGCAGAATCCGACCGCATGGCCAAATTAATTCCGGTTGCGCGAGGGAAACCCGCGAAATTAAAAGTGATGATTTCTGATGAAACTCCCTCCCCGGAATTTAAAGAAAAATATGACACCGACCCCCAAGTTCGTCGCTGGTTAGATATGGCCATTCGTATCGAAGGAACCAACAAAACTTTCGGGGTTCATGCAGCCGGAGTAGTCATTTCTTCTGACCCTCTTGATGAGATTGTTCCCCTACAACTCAACAAAGAAGGGGCAGTTATTACGCAATTTTCCATGGAAGATTTAGAGTCTTTGGGATTGTTAAAAATGGACTTCCTCGGACTCAAAAACCTCACAACCATTCAGAAAGCTGCCGAGTTAATCAAACAAAATCGAGGGATTACCCTTAATGTTGATGAACTCCCCCTTGATGAACGCAAAGCATTAGAAATCATCAAAAAAGGAACAGCGAGTAAGTTACCCCCAGATATTCAAACCACTCACAAATTATTCCGCGACGGTCACCTCGAAGGTATTTTTCAATTGGAGTCTGACGGGATGCGTCAAATTGTGCGAGATTTGAAACCTTCAGGGATTGAAGATATTTCTTCGATTTTGGCATTGTATCGTCCGGGGCCATTGGATGCAGGGTTAATTCCGATGTTTATTGACCGCAAACACGGACGAGAACCTATCGAGTACGATCATCCCTTATTAGAAAACATTCTGAATGAAACTTATGGGATTTTAGTTTATCAAGAACAAATCATGAAAACCGCCCAAGATTTGGCGGGATATTCCCTGGGTCAAGCGGATTTACTGCGTCGGGCGATGGGGAAGAAAAAGATTTCTGAAATGCAAAAACACCGAGAAATCTTCATCGATGGGGCGACAAAAAACGGTGTGGCCCCGCAAATTGCCGAACATCTTTTCGACCAGATGGTGAAGTTTGCCGAGTATTGTTTGAGTTATGATACTGAAGTTCTAACAGTAGAGTATGGCCCGGTTGCGATTGGTAAGATAGTAGAAGAAAAACTGAATTGTTCGGTGTACACTGTCGATCCTAACGGTTATATTTATACTCAGGCGATCGCGCAATGGCATTATCGTGGGATGCAAGAGGTTTTTGAATACCAACTCGAAGATAATACCGTAATTCGGGCAACTAAAGATCATAAATTTATGACCGAAGATCATCAAATGTTGCCCATTGATGAAATTTTTGAACGGGGTTTAGACTTGAAGCAATGTACTCAACCTCAACAGATCAAAGAGTTAGTTTTATGTTAAATAGTTAAATATAAGGTGGGCATTGCCCACCCTACTCTCCATAACCAGGGGTATTTCAAACATCATGAAAACTTAAATGAGCATTGCAGCCAACAGGGGATGAATTTTATCTATGTCAAAAAGTCATATTCGCTTGAATAAAACCACGCGAGAATGGGTGATTTATGCCCCCAGTCGTCAACAACGCCCCCAAGATTTCAAACAAATCAATATTGAAGAATCTGACAGTCATTACTGTCCTTTTTGTCCTAAAAATGAAGACCGCTTAGAACCCGTTATTTTAGAGTTACCGAATCCAATCGGAGAGGGTTGGCAAACGCGAGTTGTTGAGAATAAATATCCCGTTTTAACGCCAGATACTCACCCGAATCGTAAGATGAATGGCATTTATATTACGATGATGGGCTATGGCCAACATGAGGTAATTATTGAAAGCCCACATCATAATCAAGACATTGCCACAATGCCCTTAAAAGCCGTTGAAACGGTACTTGAAACCTATCATCAACGCTATTTGGAATTAATGACAGCCCATGAAAATATGATGGTCATTATTTTCCGCAATCATGGCAAAAAAGCCGGGGCCTCTTTAAAACATCCCCACTCCCAAATTATTATGACGGGAGTTGTACCGCAACATATTCGCTTGCGGGAAAGAGAAGCCCAACGATATTACGACCAATGGGCCCGATGTTTATATTGCGATTTGTTATATTTTGAGTTACATACAGAAACCCGCATTATTACCGAAAATCATTCCTTTGTTTGTTTTGTGCCTTTTGCGGCAGAAGTTCCTTTTGAAATGTGGATTATTTCCAAGGAACATCAAGCGGATTTTGGTAGTATTTCTGCTCGACAAAAAACAGATTTAGCTTTGATTTTAAAAGAGGCTTTGGGTCGGTTATATCGTAAATTAAACAACCCAGATTATAACTATGTTATTAACACCGCAGCCCGCTACAAAGCTGACGAACCTCAAGTCCATTGGTATTTACAAATTCGTCCTCGTTTGACCACTCCTGCGGGGTTTGAAATTGGTTCGGGGATGAATATTAATCCCTCGATTCCTGAGTTGGATGCGAAGTTTTTACGATCTTAAGTTATGGGTTATTAATTATAAGGTTTTAAGAGGTAGTGGGCAGTAGGGAAAAAGTTTGGTGTAGTTATTGGTTATTTGAGATCGGTTTGTAAGTCTACCAAAGATAATATAAAATAGAAAGATTAATTAAGCAATTTATATGGCTATCTTTTGTTTTTTTGCGATCGCCCGATAGAATCTAGATATAATAAAGTGTTGCAGAAAGGATAAAATATTAAAGTATGGCCAACCAAAAAATTGCACCGTATGGGTCTTGGCGATCGCCCATTACTGCCGATTTGATTGTATCGGGAAGTGTCGGCATTGGGGGCGTTGCCGTTGAGGGAGATGATTTGTTTTGGTTAGAATCTCGTCCCTCAGAAGGGGGTCGGAATGTGTTGGTGAAACGTACCCCCGATGGTACAGAAAGCGATATTACCCCCCAAGGTTTTAACATTCGGACGCGGGTACATGAATATGGCGGCGGTTCATTTTTAATTGCTGGAAATACCGTTTACTTTTCTAATTTTGCCGACCAACGAATTTATAAACAACCCTTAGATGGAGAACCGCAAGCCTTAACCGCAGAAAGTGCTTGGCGGTATGCCGATGCGCTTTTAGATTCCCAAAGAAATCGCCTAATTTGTGTGGGAGAAGACCACAGCAATCCCGACACCGAACCCGTTAATTGTTTGGTTGCCGTTGATATTAATTCCGGGGAAATAACTACCCTAATTTCCGAAAATGACTTTTATAGTTCTCCCCGTTTAAGCCCAGATGGAACGCAATTAGCTTGGGTAGAATGGAGTCATCCTTATATGCCTTGGGATAGTACCCAATTGAAAGTAGCTACTATCAATGAAGATGGTTCACTGGGGGAAATTAAAACAATTGCAGGTCAAAAAGAAGAATCTATTTGTGCGCCGATGTGGTCGCCGGATGGAGTATTATATTTTGCAAGCGATCGCGAAAATTGGTGGAATCTTTATCGGGATAATGGCAACATTGAAATTGTCTATCCTATGGCGGCCGAATTTGGTTATCCTCATTGGGTATTTGGCATTCAACCCTATCGCTTCAAATCTGCCACCGAAATTATCTGTACCTATTCCCAAAACGGTAGCACAAAGTTAGCCCAACTCAATACCGAAACCAAATCTTTAAAAAATATCGAAACCCCCTTTACCACTATCGGTTCTCTCAAAATTAAAGGGGATTCTCTCTATTTTATCGCCGGGTCGCCCACCGAACCCACCCAATTAGTCGAACTGAATTTAAACACCCAAAACACCACAACCCTGAAAAAATCCAGTTCCGTTGAAGTCGATTCCGGTTACCTTTCCGTCCCCGAACAAATCGAATTTCCAACCCAAGACGGCAAAACCGCTTATGCCTGGTTCTATCCCCCCCAGAATCAGGACTACAAAGCCCCAGAAGGCGAGTTACCCCCCCTTTTGGTCAAAAGTCATGGCGGCCCCACGGCGGCGGCTTCGGCGACCTTTAACTTGCGGATACAGTATTGGACAAGTCGCGGCTTTGGCTTTGTGGATGTGAATTATGGGGGAAGTACGGGGTATGGTCGCGAGTACCGCCAGCGCTTAAATAAAAAATGGGGTATTGTCGATGTAGAAGATTGTACCCGGGCCGCGCAATATCTGGCGCAACAAAAGAGGGTCGATGGCGATCGCCTGGCTATTGCTGGAGGTAGTGCCGGAGGGTATACTACTCTTGCGGCCCTCACCTTCCGAGATGTCTTCAAAGCCGGGGCAAGTTACTATGGCGTTAGCGACCTCGAAGCCTTAGCCAAAGATACCCACAAATTTGAATCCCGTTATCTCGACGGCCTAATTGGGGCGTATCCTGAAGAAAAGGAAGTATATGTGGCGCGATCGCCCATTCATTTTACCGATCGCCTGTCCTGTCCCGTTATCTTTTTCCAAGGCCTCGAAGATAAAGTCGTCCCCCCCAACCAAGCCGAGGCCATGGTCGAAGCCCTCAAAGCCAAAGGACTTCCCGTGGCTTATGTTCCCTTTGAAGGAGAACAACACGGCTTTCGTCGGGCAGAAAACATCAAGCGGGCCCTCGATGCTGAATTCTACTTCTACGGGCAGGTATTTGGCTTTGAACCCGCCGAAACTATCGATCCGGTTGAAGTATACTCATGTTAATTTCCGATTGCGCGATCGCGGGGGATAATCATCCCATTGTCGCGATCGCGCAAGCCGGAAACAAAGTAGAAATAAGGTAACGCATAGTCTGAAACTCAATACATCATCACGATTCTGACTTCAAACGATGTTGATTTGATTCCGAAAAATGACTGAGATTAGAAATGTCCCAAGGCTTTGTGGGAAAAGGCGATAATATAGGCACAGCAAATAGCCCCGAAAATTTCAATCCCACACAAAGCAACGCTCATAGAGTCGCGGGAAACCGGGAAAACTTGCGCCCAATCCAGGATAAACACGAAAATATACAGCCAGGCGATCGCGATCGCGAATTTGTAAGCCTGACGAGTATTGTTCCACAAGAAGTATAACGTCGCCAAACCCCCGATCGCCAAGCTAATCAGAAAGGCATTGAAGCCCCAAAAGACAATGGGATCGAGATGAGAGAAGTCCCGCGTTTCGATAAAGCCACCGGGAACCAGTGTGGCAAAGGAGACAATTAAAGCACCCAGGAAAGCTGCGACAAGACGAGAAGGGGAATTGATATTTAGCATAATCATTATGGGGTTGTAGAAACGGGGTTTCCCGTCCAGCAGCGAACAATAGGGATAGGAAGGTAGCTTTGATTTAACGTTTCCAAGAGAGGATGAATCGAAGACGCGATCGCTATTCCGGTAACAGATGACTCACAAATAATTTCAGCCACAGAAACGGCAGAAACCACTCTAAACCCACTGTTGGGGGAACGAGATAGAAATTGAGCAATAAACCCAAGCTACAAACCAACAACGCTACGGGACGAACCAAATCGCGAGAAACCACCAAAATGATCGCAGCCCCCAACAGCAAATAGCTATAGGTGCAACCCAAGAAAAACCAATCTCCTCCGCGAAATAAGACTGCAACGAGGAATAAATGCAAGCCATGAATGGCGATAAAACCGAAATGATCGCCGAAAGTCTGGCCGGGACGATGATACCAGCGTTTCGCCGTTGTTGTGGCGTTGGTGATAATGCCTCCGGTGAGGTCAAAAGCAAACAGCATGGCGATCGCGAGTTGTAGCCCATTCCAAGGTAGCGGTAAAGTTCTCGCAAATCCCCAGACAACCACAGGGGCTATAACCGCAGGAACTAACTGTAGCCACAATTCCTGCTGTGTGGCATTGGGGCCAAGGACGCGTGCCGCTACGCGGATCCCTGCGCGATCGCACATCCCCAGCAATCCGGGCCGAATCTCGAAGTCTGGTTTATTCATCACTCCGTTTCTCAACATAACAACTGTTATTATGTTGAACATAACAACTGTTATGTTAAGGTGTCAATAGGTTTTTTTCGAGTTAGAGGTTATGAGCGATCGCCGGATTGAAGTGTCAGAAGCCGCATGGCGGGTTATCCTGCGTGAAGGAGTCGATCGGGCAAGTATGCGTGCGATCGCCCAGGAATTAGGAACGACAGTCGGCGTTATTACCCACCACTTCCGCAACAAAGACGAGTTGATGTTATTTGTTCTCGATCGCGTCACCGAAAAACTCCTCGAACCCATGCAAAACTTATCCCCAGAAGTCGAAGGCATCGAACGCTTGGGGCGAATGTTAGCGGTTATGCTGCCTATTAATCCCGATTTAACCGATATTCTGCAAGTTTGGCTGGCTTTTCTCGGTTATGCAGTGGGTCGCGACGAATTGATGCAAGAACATCAAAAACGTGCGGCGCAACTCAAAGACGCGATCGCCCAAGAAATTGAAACGCTACAAGCCGAAGATATTATTTCCCCTCGCATTAATCCTGACATCGAAGCCCGCAATTTACTCGCGTTTGTCAACGGTTTAGCGATTGATTCGATGGTGCAAAATCAGCCCTTAGAACCTGGGATTTATTTAGAATTGCTGTATCGTCAACTTCACGCACTCAATTAACAATTTCAACCTCGTTCCTTGGTTCTACAAAGGGATGAAAAAACGAGGTTCTGCCTCAATTTAACTTCAATAGGAGAGTTTCAGAACCCCGGTTTCTTTTTTGCCAACCCAATTAAGTTAGAATGTAACCCCAGAAACCGGGGTTCTATAAAGCTGGTTATTTTTAGTATTAATTTCCATTAGATTTTCGATAACTTTCAACAATTTCCACCAAGCGATAAGCCAGGGCTTCCGCCGGAACATTACCATTCATCGCTACCGCCACAAAAACATCTCGTTCTAAGTCATAAGCAACAACGGCTCTAACACTTGGACTGCCGCCACTATGACCCAACCATTGCACAGAATCGCTTTCGCGATCGAGGTCATAAAGCATTATACCTTGACCGTAGTAAGTCCCACTATCAAACATAGGATAAAGGGTAGATAAGCTGTCTTGTAATAAAGACTGAGGATAAACTTCTCCTGATAATAAAGCCGCCAGAAAAATGGTCATATCTTCGGCAGAAGCAACAATATTTCCTGCTCCAAATGGTAGACTAGGTTTAAATTTGGGGTCGGGTTTTCCCTCAATATGACCCCTTGCTAATTGAGGCGGTAAAGCTTGGAAATTGAGGGCGTAAGTTTGAGTTAATCCTAAAGGTTCAATCAAGCGTTTTTCTACGACTTCAGCAAAAGGTTTATTCGCGATCGCCTCGATAATTTTCGCCAACATTACATAGCCCGTGTTCGAGTAATACCAATACATTCCCGGACAAAAATCTGCTCCCTGTTCCGCCGAAAGTGCGATCGGTTCTTCTGGCGTTGAATAGCCAATCCGACGGCGAAATTCTCGGTCTTGTTGAAAGCTAAAAACACCGCCTGTATGAGTGAGTAAATCGCGAATTGTGATGTATTGCGCTTGGGGATAATCGGGAAACCAATTATTAACAGTTTGGTCGAGGGATAATTGATTTTCTGCTACCATTTGTAATACAATGGAAGCGGTAAACATTTTGCCGACACTTGCCCACCAAAATACAGAATCATCGCCAACTTCTGTCGGGGGTTGCGTCGATGCTAAACCCTGTGTAGTAGACCAAAGGCCGCGATCGCGAATGCCTACCGCAGCCGTAATTCCTGGTGTATTTGTATTCTGTAGCGTCCAGTTTACTGCTTCATTCAGTTGTGCAGTTAACTCAGTTTCTAAGTTACCCGA
>JBKHDX010000150.1:0-12418 GCA_046541115.1 Spirulinaceae cyanobacterium
TGAAGGGAGAATCGCTGGTTGACTGACTAAAGCCGCTATCGGTGAAGGGAGAATCACTTTTGGGCTGACTTTCCCCAAATAATGCCGCTTCGGTGTTCGGGCCTAGAATACCATCGGGTTTGAGGCCGCGATCGCGTTGAAAGCGTTTCAGGGCATTTTCTGTCACATCCCCAAAATAGCCCGTGGGTTGTTCTGCAAAATAATCCAACCGTTGTAGCTGTTGTTGGACTCGCGTGACTTGTGTGCCGCGATCGCCTTGTTTGATTAAGGCTAAGGCATTACTGGTCGTTCCCACCAAGCCCACAGCCACTGTCCCCAAAGCCAAAGCACAACACTGACCCCGCTTCCACCAAACTTTAACGCTGACTGCGGGGATTTCAATTAATGCTTCGCTGTCATAGCCCTCTTGTGCTTCCTCATAAGAGAGGGCGATTTGAGAATAGGCTAACGTTTCCATATCACTGACTCAACAATTCGATTTAAAGGTTTTAATAGCTGGCTAATGCCGCAATTTTACCAAACCTTGCTTGTGGTAGCACGTTATCGAGCGAAATTTTGCTTAATCATAGATCACTCTGGCATCAAAACCTTGCGAACGGACAAAGTACGAGCGGCTTTCAGCAAGTTCGCGACTTTCAAACCGTTCGATTACTATATAACGTCCAAGTCGGCTTTCTAAGACAGAATCAAAACTAACATTAATTCCCTCAGCCCGCATCTCATCAACTATTTCAAAACCTCCTGGAACAATCACCACATAAGGACGATCGGGAGGACGGAAAAGTGAAGATCGTCTGGGTACACCGGGTCTAGGAACATTTAGAGGTTGAGCAAATCTTCTGTTTCCTAATAACGCTCCCCAGGTTTGCGGCCCAACTTGTCCATCTTGACTTAATCCGAACGCTTCTTGAAAACTTCTTACCGCTTCCAGGGTTTGGGAACCAAAATCGCCATCTATTCGACCAAAATAAAATCCTCGATCTCGTAATAATGTTTGCAAATAACGAACAATTTCCCCTTGCCTCCCTTGTTTTAATAAAGGTAGAGTTCTGGGAGAAACACCTTGAGCTAGAAATGTTGACTCTTGCGCGATCGCGTTATCAACAGGATTCACATTTTCTTCTGGGGGAAACGCTGCAATAGAGGAAACTGAATTTTGATTCGCAATGGGGACAAAATTGGGATTAGGATTATCAAACAAAAGCGATCGCGTTTGCGACCCGACAATCCCATCCGCTTCTAAACCGTGAGTGAGTTGAAAATCTTGAATCGCTTGCTGAGTTACCGGATCGTAAACCCCTGTAGGTTGAACTTGGGAATAACCCAAAACCTGTAAACGCATTTGTAAGCGAGTCACTTCCACACCGCGATCGCCGAGTTGTTGCCCGTGGACTGTTCCGGCCAGGGCGATCGCCCCCAAACCGCCCCAGAATCCCCGCCACACCCAACTCAAGCGCGATCGCGCTCTCGGATGCGTTTTACGGTTATGTTGCGTCGAGAACCGCATTTTCAGACGAGTAGACAAAGGATTTGAGGCGATGCGTTTCATGTTATTTAGGTTTGAGCGCGATGTCGCGACTTTACGCCGATTATTCCAGCAATGCGCGATCTTTTTGGCTACAAGTTTAAAGATTCGCAGGGATTTTGTCTACTCTAGAGAATAACTTTTTAGGCAATACCCGCGACGCGGCATAAAATGGCGAAACCCGTGACAATTCCGGTAATCGCGATCGCCACCAGAGGATGTTGACCCTGGCCAACGGCAAAAGAAGTCACAACACCAGCACTTAAAGCGGCCGTTAAGCCTGCACCTAATAAGTCTTTATGAGAATTGCGATTATACATAAAACAAGATCAAAAAAGGTTAAAATTCCGTGCTTTTTAAGCTAACATCCAATTTTTGGAAACTGGAGCCAAAAGGATAGAATTGCAATCAAGCTTTAGATTTAGCTAATTTTCTTAACATAACCTCGGACGAACTTTTTCGGATTAATATTAAGGCGCTAAAACCAAGCAATCGGTGTATTACCAAGAGGAGTTGAAAATATGAAGAATAAACTGGCTAAATTCCCATATTTCCTAGTAATTAGTTTAATTTTAACTGTATCTGGGGACGCGATCGCCCAAATCGCCTTACCGGAAACCCCCCAAATCGCCCAAAATTTAAGAGGTCAATGTCGGGCTGTGAATCGTTCCACCTTTTTGTATAGCAATCGTTCCGAAACCAATCCCATCGAATCAATTGCAGTCAGTGGTAGAGTAACCCTAGAAGAAGAAGACAAAAACAACGGTTGGATTGCAGTGCGATCGCTTGTAACCAATCAAACCGGATTCGTCCGTACCCAAGACCTTACATCCTGCACCAATCCACCCACTGCATCTACACCTCCTTCCTCTCGTCCCCCCAAACCCGTCTCTCCTCAAACCCTGCGACCCAATTCGGGGTTATGTCGTCGCGTCATTTACGATGAAGGCGAAGGTGTAGCCATCCGCGCTAATCCTAATCTTAATGCCGAACGAGTTGGGGGTGTAATGTTTGGTGAAATGGTTCGCATCAATCCTTCTCAAACGCGGTTAGACGCAACGGGTCGCGAATGGGTAAAATTAAATTCCCCGGTGGTCGGTTGGATGAGTAATGGTTTTCCCAATGCAGGCAGTAATTTAGGGGTTTGTATTTAGTTGTTGGTTATTGGTTGTTGGTTATTGGTGATGATAAATTCGCCTATTGGGGTAAGGTTTCCTTGCCCAATCTTCACCTTAGAAATTACAATTTGATGCGCGATCGCTCTATTTAAGCTACACCATAATCTGTATAAGGACGCTTATAGGGAGGATGTAAACCCAGAACAATATCCTCGCGAGGAATTCCCATTGCCACTAATTCTTCGGCAGGATTCCAATCTGTAAGATTTTGTTGTAACCAAATTTTCCCGTCTTTAATATCAAAATGAACAATCGATCGATAAATTCGATTTAGCTCTTGCCAGCCTACGTCCATCCATTGATAATGATCCCGTTGGGTATCAAAAATCAGTTGCGTTTCAATTTCAGAAGTTGACGAATAATACTTCTGCTTGGCATAGCGAGTAAGAAGATTTTGGATCGCGGTTCGATACTGTTCTACTTTATCCATTTTGTTATGTATTTGGTTGTTTTTCTTACTGGGGAACAACACCCCCTCTCAAAACAAAAACAAAAACCAATAACAAAAAAACAGTCAATCATCAGAAAAACGTTCCCGTGATTATGCCGATAACTGATAACTGATGACTGATAACTGATGACTGAAACTACAGCCACGCTTGCGTCGCATTATCTAACTGCTGCACTTCCTCTGGCATTAAACTCCAATTCAAAGCCCCGGCATTTTGGGTCGCTTGTTTGGCATTTTTAGCCCCTGGAATCGGAATGACATTACCTTGAGCAATCAGCCAATTTAAAGCCACTTGCGCTTGCGTTTTACCGTACCTTTCCCCCAATTGCGTTAATAAATCTAATACAGGGGCAATTTTCTGCAAACCTTGGGAACTAAAACGGGGGTCGAGGGCCCGCGCACCTTCGGGTTTTGGGGGGTTTTCTGGATTATACTTCCCGGTGAGCAAGCCTTGAGCGAGGGGACTGTACGCGAGAATGGTAATGTTTAACTCGCGAGCCGTTTTGAGGATATTATTACTTTCAATGTTGCGGTGCAGTAGGGAATATTGCATTTGATTCACCGCGAGGGGAATGTCTCGTTGTGCCAGGATGTCGTAGGCTTCTCGCATTTGCTTTGCGTCGTAATTACTCACCCCAATTGACCCGATGCGTCCGGCTTGTACTTCGTCTGCAAGGGCATTCAGCAGGGTTTCTTGACTCATAAAGAAGGTAAAGGGCCAATGGACTTGATACAGGGCAATATGGCTCATTTGCAGGCGTTTGAGGCTACCTGCAACCGCTTCCTTGACTGCATCCCCTCCAAAACGCCAGGGGGCCGGGCCGTATTTCGTGGCAATATCGACGGGTTGACCTCGTTCTTTGATAAATTGTCCCAGTAGGGTTTCTGATTCCCCTAAACCGTAGACTTCCGCCGTATCGAAGAAGGTCACTCCTGCATCGAGAGTGGCGTTAAATGCCGCTTTGACTTGTTCGGGGCCGTATTTGTCGCCATATCCCCAAAATAGCTTATCTCCCCATGCCCATGTACCAATGCCGAGGGCATTCACAGTGACGTTGGTATTACCGAGTTGTGTGGTTTGCATATTTGTTTCTTCATACTTCTTTACAATACTTCTAGGTTAGCGAGAAAGCCGGGAGAGTGGAGGGTTTCCGGGGTAAGATAATAGCTTTTAAGATATATTTACAAATCGCGATCGCATTGCAGACATTATGGCTAGTAGCAATTTAACCAACGACTTTACAGAAAAGACTTCCCCAGAAACGACATTACCCAGGGTGAAACTCCCGGTAATGTTTCGTTTGGGCTTGTTTCAGATGGGATTGGGGATTATGTCTGTCCTGACTCTGGGGGTACTCAATCGGGTGATGATTAGCGAGTTGGGGATTCCTGCTACCATTGCCGCAGGAACTTTGGCATTACATCAATTTGTAGCCCCGGCTAGAGTTTGGTTTGGGCAAATGTCCGACGCGAAACCAATTTTTGGTTTACATCGCACGGGTTATGTGTGGTTGGGAACAGCACTATTCGGTTTGATTGTGTTTTGTGCGGTTCAAGTCATGTGGCAATTGGGGGGTGTCGTGCGCGAAATGGGAGAATGGGCTTGGACGACACAAACTATTGGTTGGACGGCTCTTTTGGGTGCAGTTTTTGTGTTGTATGGCTTGGCTTTGAGTGCCAGTTCAACTCCGTTTGCGGCGTTATTAGTTGATGTTTCCGATGAAGATAATCGCTCGAAAATTGTCGGGACGGCTTGGTCTTTGTTGATGGTTGGGATTGTGATTGGGGGGATTAGTGGCGGTGTTTTGCTCCAACAAGTACAGCAAAGTGGTGTTACTTTGGGCTTGAATGTTAGCAGTCGCTTTTTGACTGGACAGGATGCGATCGCGACTTCTCTCGATAAGATTAAGCCGCCGATTAATGGTTTATTTTTGATTGTACCTTTGATTGTTTTAGGTTTGGCGATCGCGGCTACTTTTGGTATTGAGAAAAAGTATTCTCGTTACGGAGTCCGCTCATCAGTCACCAATCGCGAAGATAGCATTACTTTAAAGCGAGCTTTACGGGTTTTAACGGCGAGTCGGCAAACAGCGATCTTTTTCGGCTTTTTGTTAGTAATGACCCTAAGTTTGTTTATGCAAGAAGCAGTTTTAGAACCTTATGGCGGCGATGTGTTTAATATGCCCATTCCCGAAACGACTCAACTCAATGCTTTTTGGGGAATGGGGACGTTAATCGGCGTGAGTAGTACCGGGTTTTTAATTGTGCCGAGATTAGGTAAGCGCAACACGACTCGTTTGGGTTGTACTCTTGTAGCAATTTGCTTTGTTTTAATTATTTTGTCCGGCTTTACCCACAATGCCAATGTGTTCAAATCAGCGTTATTTATGTTCGGTTTAGCAACCGGAATTACAACCACTGGGGCTATTAGTTTAATGCTAGATTTAACCGCAGCCGAAACCGCCGGAACGTTTATCGGGGCTTGGGGTTTAGCACAAGCAATTGCGCGGGCTTTAGCAACTGTAACCGGAGGCATTGTTTTAGACATTGGTAATGCTTTATTTAATGCTCCTGTGATGGCTTACGGCTTAGTTTTTGGGTTACAAGCGATTGGTATGATTTGCGCGATCGCGATTTTAAATCATGTTGATGTCATGGAGTTTAAAAAGAATACCCGCAGTGCTATTAAAATGGTCATGGAAGACGGAATGGAATGATAAGTCATTTTAAATAAAAACCGTGATTCCCGCCCGCAGATTAAAATAGGCGGGCTAACAAGAACAAAGTCCGCTTTCACGGACTGAATCCATTAAGTTAATGTCTGTAACTTAATTGGAATGACTATAATTTTTGATTCGTTATTGATGCAGAAAAAATGAATGTCGAATGTTATCGAATGAATGAGAAAAATAAATGGGAACTCACGCCTTATAACTTCGATGAAACGCCAAATAACGATAGTATAGTGAATATCAACTTTGCCAGTGTTGACTATCAATGTCCTCTGGAAATGTTATACGAAGACGTTATTTTTTTGACTCAAAACACAGAAGAATCTTAAACATGAATTCCTATTGGTTGGATGTTCTTGAATTTAGTACAAACCTGACAAAAGAAATTGGCGATCGCCTTTTGCAAGATTTTGGTAAAATACAGGCAACGAAAAAGGATGATGGCTCCCTCGTGACTGAAGCCGATCGCTGGTCGGATAAGGTAATTCGAGACGCGATCGCCCAGAAATTTCCCGACCATGGTATCCTAACCGAAGAAACCCTCCACACTCTCCCAGATACCGATTGGTGTTGGATTGTTGACCCCATTGACGGCACAACCAATTTTACGCGGGGTGTCCCCATCTGGGGGATTTCGATGGGATTGTTGTATCGCGGTACACCTGTATTTGGAGTGGTTTATTTGCCTCCAATTCAGCAATTTTTCCACGGCTATTGGTACGGAGATAGCGACTTAGACGGGCCGACCGGGGCATATATGAATGATGTTAAGATTCAAACTAGCCCGGATAATCCCAGTCACAGCCATTTATTTAACTTGTGTGCGCGTAGCATGGATGTGGCCAAGCAAACTGATTTTCCCTGCAAAATTCGCTCGATTGGGGTAGCGAGTTATAATTGCTTGTTGGTAGCCTTGGGTGCGGCGTTGGGGGGTGTAGAAGCAACGCCGAAAATTTGGGATATTGCGGCGGTTTGGGTGATTGTGCAAGCCGCAGGGGGCGTTTTCGTAGCTTTAGAACCCGATCCGGTTTTTCCCCTCAAAACGGGAGAAGATTACGGAAAACGCTCGTTTCCGAGTTTGGTGGTGAGTCAGCCCGATTTAGTTCCAGTTTTCCGGCCTTTTGTACAGTTTATCGGCGATCGCGTCTGCAAACAACGTCAGTAAAAATTACTCGTCATCTTCATAGATCGCACTCATGGGCATTTCCAGATTAACCGAAGTTAACTCAACGATCGCACCTTCTGAGTAAGGTGTAAAAATCCAAGTCCCGCGATCGCGCTTGTCGAATACTTCAACCATTTGCGCTTCAGAACTCACTAGAACATACTCTTGCAAACTTGTCAAGCGGCGATATAAACTAAACTTCCCTCCACGGTCGTAAGCTTCGTACTGGGGGATAAAACTTCTACAATTAAGCAAGGATAGCGGGAAAATTGTTGTGCGGTAAAGTCGCGATCGTCGCAAGTTACACCGTCCCCGCAACAATTCGCGCAACCGAGTCGCAATATTCAAGGCGATATCCCCATGGGGTAACGAACCCCCAGTCATTGCAAATACTTCCCCATCTAAATATTCGTAGCGTAATTCCTGCTGAACTTCCCAAGCCAAGTATTCTTCGGGTGTCCAGGGATGTTGTTCTGGAGTCGCAATCATAGGGAAAAGGAACATTGTACAGTCATTTTTCTATTTTAGTCCTAATTTTTCGTAATAACTGAATTCGCTGTTGTAGTCAGTAGTTTTGGGTAAACAAAATTCAAAAAATAAAAACAAAATTGCGCGAAAATACGCACAATTACATTGCAAAATGATGAAAATTCAATTATGATTTATTTCTAATCAAAGTTATTTCCTGTAAACTCTGGTTGTTTTTGTAGAATTTTGCCTTAAATCTGTTAATTTTCTGAATTTAATTTCAGCTCAAAAAATCAATGAAAGCTCGATTGTGTGTGGAGTGTATCTTATCGTCTAGCGCTTTGCTGCTCTTTTTAAGTGGGTTAAACCCGAATGCGAGTTTAGCAGAAACCGGAGTTAATTCCGCTTTTGTTGCAGAAAGCGATCGCGACTGGGTTTTATCCAGTAGCAATCTAGAACCCTTGCCGACAGAGGAAGACAGCCCGACGGCAGAAATCCCTGTCCTGTCCGATGAACCGGGGGCGCAGCTATTTATCCCCGAACTGGATACCGACCCCATGGCACAAATACCGGGGGCGAGTCAATTTCGGGATGTATCCCCGACTGATTGGGCATTTGAAGCCCTCCGTTCCCTTAATGAGCGTTACGATTGCTTAGTGGGTTATCCCAATGGCTCATTTTTAGGCGATCGCTCCCTGACTCGTTACGAATTTGCCGCCGGACTCAATGCCTGTTTGCAGCAACTCGAACGCCTTGTTAACGTTGACGAAATCGACACGATACGGCGGTTAGTCGCAGAATTTGGCCCGGAATTGGAAGCTTTGGGCGATCGCGTCAACGACCTCGAACAAACCGTTACCTTCCTCGAAGAAAACGCCTTTTCTACCACAACCAAGCTATTCGGACAGGTAGTCGCCGGGATTCAAGGCAGGGCAGAAAATAACGCCGATTTCTTCCCCGTAGATGGTACGCCAGAAACCCCAGACCCCGCCACTCAACTTAACCTGATTAGCAACGTTCAGTTAAGCTTAGTCACCCAATTCAGCCCCAATAGCTTACTCCTCACGGGGTTACAAGCAGGAAATGGCAGTACCGCCCCCCGTCTCACCAATGACACTCGTCTCAGTTACGAAGCTCCCACCCAAGGAGATGTTGTAATCAGCGACCTCACTTATCGCCATTTATTTAACAACAACTTCGCCTTAATTGCCGGGCCAGTTGGGGTAAACGCGGTCAGTGTTTTCCGGGGGGTCAACCGCATTGAAAGTGCAGGCTTCGGGCCCCTTTCCGCCTTTGCCCAACGCAACCCTATTATTGCTATTGGCGGCGGTACGGCAGGAATCGGCTTTGATTGGCAGATATTCGACCGATTAAGCCTTCAGGGAGTATATTCCTCCAGTTTAGCTAACGATCCGGTAGTAGGCGGCTTATTTGGTTCGCAGCAAGGAGACACCACCCTCGGTTTTCAAGCCGCTTGGACTCCCGTGAATACCGTAGATGTAGCGGTACATTTTATCAACTCCTATTCCCCCTTGGGACGCTTGCGGACGGGAATCGGTGACGATCAAGTTACGGCGGGGTCTTCAGTCAATACCAACGCTATCGGAGTCACGGCTTCTTGGCAAGTCTTACCCACCGTTACCGTCGGCGGTTGGGGCGGTGTAGCCCGGTCTTATCGTCAAGGGGCTTCAGGAACCGTTGAAACCACCAACTGGATGACCTTTCTCAACTTTCCCGACTTACTTGGCGAAGGCAATCTGGGCGGCATATACTTTGGTCAACCGCCGAAAATTGTCAGTAGCGATTTACCCGTCGGCGAAAATGTCCCCGACCTTCTGGCCACAGGGATTGGTAATCCGGGCGGTCAACCGGGAACTACCCATTTGTTAGAGGTGTTTTACCGTTACCGAGTCAGCGATTATCTTACCCTCACCCCTGGCTTTATCGTCGTTTTCGATCCCGCCCATACCCCTGGTAGCGAAACCATCCGCATCGGTGCATTACGCGCCACCTTAAGCTTTTAACTCATTGCAAGGATAACAAACTATGAATTTTCGCAAACTTTGTTCTCAAATCGGATTAGGATTGTTGGGAAGCGTCGCGATCGCAACCCCCACCCTCGCCCAAGATAGCATTCCCGTGACCGGGGGTTTTGCCGACTTCCGGGACGCGCAAATCTTCGTTCCCCAGCCAGGGTCAGCCGACCCGCGAACCGTCGTATTCACCAATACCGAACCCCGCCGCTTTCTCATTCGCACCACCCAGGGTAACATTCCCCTGAATGCCATTTTCACCACCACCACCTTACCCACTCTCTCCACCCTTCCCGGTACATTACCCGATATTGGCGATCGCGGCAACGTCCTCGGAACCCTCACCTTTCGCGGTTTTACCAACAGTGGCGAACCCGGAATTTACAGCAACATTCCCACCGAACTGAACTTTACCATTACCTCCGGTAACTTTACCTCCCCCTTTATTCAACGCTTTACCCAGTATCAAACCGCCCCTGTTACCCTCACCGAAACCGGAACCATTGCCACGCCAACTTCCTTCACCCGTACCACCCGAACCCTTCCTGTGGTTTTGGTACAGTTTCAGCCCGGCTTTTCGCGACCCGAATCCCGAACGGTCTTAAACACTTTCGTTCCGAGTCGTGCTTATTTGAACACCATTATCCCCGGAGTCAGCTATAGGACTAACTTCAACACTACCCTGACAGGGGGTTCCGTCAGCGTTCCCACTCCTCCCGGCATTAACCCCACCGGAAATGTCACCTCTACCCCCGGCCAAACCGGAGAAATCTTCACCCAGAACACCATTACTACTAATACAATTCCCGGTTTTGGCGGACTGCGGGGCCTCAATACCATTCCCCCCGCAACCATTGGCCGCGGTCAAAATACGCCCTTTCTACCCACAACTACCGTTGTTGGCGTATTTCGTTTTACCTCCGTTCCCAGTGGCTTTTGGTACGACCCCCCCATGGCCGAAGCCTTTGAATTTAACATCAACGAATCCCCGCAACCCATCGGCGTTGCCAGTCGCGTCTTTCCGGGGATGATGGGAACGCAAGTTCAAGACTCCTTATTTACCGCCATTAGCGGCTTTCCTCAAGGAATCGATGCCGACGACAGCTTTACCGTTTTTGTCGAGGATGTCAACTTAGGAGAATTTGGCCCCGGTCAAGTGTTGCGATTTAGCAATTATGCCGCCGAATTGGGGGATTTACTCATTGATGGTGAAGGGGTGTCTTCCTTTACCGTCGGCGCGATCGAACCGGGAGTCAACCCAGAAGACCCCAGGGCTTTTCCGATTAAACTAGAGTTTAGCACCCCTACCGCCAGCTTTGAGATGCGGGCCCAAGGGGAAGGCATAGAAGAAACGGCGATATCTGCTTTTCGCTTATTTCCCGAAGTCGAACAGCAGTTAATGGCCGATTTTGAAGCGACATCTCCCAATTTCGGGATTGCCCAACAATCCCAAAATGCTACTTCAGCCGCCGTACAAGCGGTAGAAAGTACCGTGACGCTGGATAATTTACCAGAAACCACGCCAACGGTGACTCATCCTGGCGATTCTATTGATTTAAGCTGGATGATGCCTAACAATTAATTTCTACAACCTTTACCTTCCTTTTCCTCGCGATCGCGCTTTGCGTTATCTTGTAGAGTGCGCGATCGCGAGTTTTTTTTATGGGTTATTGGTTATTGGTTGCCCGAAACACTGATGACTGATGACTGATAACTGATAACTGAAACCCCCCCCTCTTGCCGAAATGCCAGAATTGGGATAACACTAGAATGACGACCCAAATCCTAAGCTGTCAATATCATTTCAGCACAAATAAAAAGAAACCAGGTGTTATTCTACCTTTTTCTAAAAAACTGCGAAATATAGGGAACTAATCCTTATCAA
Organism: Spirulinaceae cyanobacterium; assembly: GCA_046541115.1. Taxonomy (GTDB): domain Bacteria; phylum Cyanobacteriota; class Cyanobacteriia; order Cyanobacteriales; family Spirulinaceae; genus Jaaginema. The sequence continues at coordinate 11,438 of JBKHDX010000150.1, forward strand.
TTTACATCCCAATCAGACAAGCGTTAATTTGTGTATTTTGCCTTTATCGTTGTAAATTTTGCCAATTATCTCTTGACTAGATGCCACAATCGTGCATCTTCTGACAGAGGAGACGATAAGTTTAATGTAAAAGTTTCTGATGTTCTCAAATCGCAGTTTTTTTGCGGTCATGCTAAAGAATATCACTCGATCTTTTTGGTGTTTTGAGGAGTTAAATTCCGTGAAAAATTCGTTCAACGTTCAGTTCTTATCCTCAACAGTTTTCTTAACTGTTCTGGGCTTATTTGATGCCAATTCTGGTGCAGCCCAAACGCTTTCCAACTCAGAGACTTCCTTAGACCCCAACAGCACAGCCACAACCCCTTCCCCCAACCTCACCGTCGCCAACAGCAACACCAGCGACACCTTTGAGATTGAATGGGAACTCGACTCCGCCGAACTCGATTCCGGACTCGATACCCTCGTCAACCCCGAACTCGAAACCACCGTCCCCCTCGCGCAAAGCTTAAGCGACCAACCCGCCGAAGTTGCCGAAGTTGAAATCGCCGAAGAAACCGAAGCCGAGGGCGAAATAACCACCGGGCCGATGATTCTGCCCCTCGACGACCTCAACCCTGAAGACCCCATGGCCCAAGTCCAGGGGGCAAATCGCTTTCGGGATGTCTCCCCGGGAGATTGGGCCTTTCAAGCCCTTAGCGACCTCATTTCCCGCTATAACTGCCTTGTGGGATATCCTGACGGCACATTTCGCGGCAACCGTCCCCTCACCCGTTACGAATTTGCCGCAGGCTTAAACGCCTGTATGCAGCAAATCGAGCGACTTCTGGCCGCCAGTACCGCCGATTTCGTCACCCGCGACGACCTCGAAACCCTGCGGCGGTTGATGATGGAATTTGAGACCGAATTGGTCGCCCTAGGGGAACGAGTTGATGCCCTCGACCAACGTATCGGCTTCCTTGAAGATCATCAATTCTCCACCAC
>JBKHDX010000151.1:0-12329 GCA_046541115.1 Spirulinaceae cyanobacterium
GTTGAGATTGGTAGAGGTTACCTCACCCCTATAAAGGTTAAAAATTTAAAAAGGAGAGATTGTAGGAAAACAATACAAATAACCAACAACTAACAACAAAAAAACAATAACTCCTCGGAAAAACCTTCCACATCAATAACCCATAATGCTTTTAATAATTCCCGTTGTCGAAGTGGGAATCGAAACCGAAATCAACTCCACCTGACCCCCATAAGCCATCACATCCGGGTATTCTGGCAACGTTTCTGGGGTGTAATCTCCTCCCTTCACATAAATCTCCGGTTGTAACGCCTCAATTAATGGTGTGGCTGTAATCGTAGAGAATAACACCACCGCATCTACTGGCTTTAAAGCAGCGAGGACTTCAGCCCGTTGCAATTCGGGAATAATCGGACGAGGAGGAAAACCCGGTTTTGGGGGTTTGAGTTGTTGTACCGATTTATCGCTATTTAATCCCACAACGAGCGATCGCCCCAAAGATTTCGCCTTAGCCAGATAGCGCACATGACCCACATGAAGTAAATCGAAACAGCCATTGGTAAACGCCAAAGGTCGCCATTTTTCCGGGTCAGATGCGATCGCCCTTTGCAATTCTTTTAAGCTGTAAATCATGAGCATCAAATCCACGGTAATATCTGATAGCCTACCAGGATAGCGTTTTTACCAAACCTAAAGTATGTACGAAAAGATTGCACCCCCCACCGTCGGCACAAAAATTACCTTCAAAGATGGCAAACCCATCGTCCCCGATGACCCCATCGTGCCGTTTATTCGCGGTGACGGCACGGGAGTTGATATTTGGCCTGCGGCCCAAAAAGTCTTTGATGCTGCCGTTAAAGCCGCTTATGGGGACAAACGCACCATCAACTGGTTTAAAATCTATGCTGGGGATGAAGCCTGCGAACAATACGGCGAATTTCAGTATCTCCCCCAAGATACCCTCACCGCCATTGAAGAATACGGCATTGCCATCAAAGGCCCCCTCACAACCCCTATCGGTGGCGGGATTCGTTCGCTGAATGTCGCCCTCAGACAGATTTTTGACCTTTATGCCTGCGTGCGTCCTTGTCGCTATTATCCGGGGACTCCTTCCCCCCACAAATCCCCCGAAAAGCTGAATGTGATTGTATATCGGGAAAATACCGAAGACATTTACTTGGGGATTGAATGGCGACAAGGCACAGAAATCGCCGACAAGCTGATTAAATATCTCAATACCGAGTTAATTCCTGCCACTCCCGAACACGGTAAAAAACAAATCCCTCTCGACTCTGGTATTGGCATCAAACCCATTAGTAAAGGCGGTTCTCAGCGTTTGGTGCGTCGTGCCATGGAACACGCCCTTACCCTCCCGAAAGAGAAGCAGATGGTGACTTTGGTGCATAAAGGTAACATTATGAAGTACACCGAAGGGGCGTTTCGGGATTGGGGGTATGAGTTAGCAACCAGCGAGTTTCGCGAACAATGCGTCACGGAACGGGAATCTTGGATTCTCGGTAACAAAGAGAAAAACCCGGATATCAGCTTAGAAGCAAACGCCCGCATGGTCGAACCCGGTTATGATTCCCTGACTCCTGAGAAGAAGCAACAAGCCTGCGATGAAGTCAAAGCGGTTTTAGATTCCATTTGGGACAGTCACGGTAACGGCCAATGGAAAGATAAAATTATGGTCAACGATCGCATCGCGGACAGCATTTTCCAACAAATCCAAACTCGTCCCGATGAGTATTCTATCCTCGCTACGATGAACCTCAACGGCGATTATCTCTCAGATGCGGCCGCGGCCATTGTGGGCGGTTTAGGCATGGGGCCAGGGGCAAATATTGGCGATACCTGTGCGATTTTTGAAGCCACCCACGGAACCGCCCCCAAACACGCCGGACTCGACCGCATTAACCCCGGTTCGGTCATTCTTTCTGGGGTGATGATGTTGGAATATATGGGCTGGCAAGAAGCGGCAGATTTGATTAAAAAGGGTATTGGGGACGCGATCGCGAATCGTCATGTTACCTACGATCTCGCCCGCATGATGACTCCTCCGGTGGAAACGCCTCTGAAGTGTTCGGAGTTCGCTCAAGCGATTATTGACCGCTTTTAATTAACTTTCTGTATTGTTTGTAACCCAATCTTTCTCTTTTGCTCTGAGAAAGGTTGGGTTTTTCTATTTTTGTCATAAAGGGGATTGCCGCGATCGCTTCTCAAGGTGTACGTTTAAGAGCAATCTACCATTCAATCCAGGGCAATATTTAGGGTCAATACCTAATACACATTTTGAGCTGTGTCACGCCACTACTGCTGCGACCAATAACCAACAACCAATTTATTCTACGTCTAATCCCGTTGCTTTTAATAATCGTTTGCGTTTCTGACGAGCAACTTCTTGAAGATCGATAATTTTATCGGTTTCATCAACAATTTCTCCGGTTAAAACTTCGAGGACATCCTCTAACGTAACCACACCGGAAACGCCGCCATATTCATCTAAAACAACAACTAAATGTTTATGAGTTTCTTGAAACTCTTTGAGTAAGCGGTCAGCCCGGATTGTTTCTGGAACAAAGCGCACAGGACGCATTAAACTGGCAATTTTTTGTTGAGGATTTCCTTCGATTAAAGCCGTCAAAAGTTCATCTTTGAGGGCAACTCCAACTACCTTATCAATCGAATCTTCAATGACTAACATTCGGGTATGGGAAGAGGCAATAATCTCGGCTTTAGATTCTGCGAAGGTGCGATCGCTGTGTAAATAAGTGAGCAAAATGCGGGGAGTCATTAACGCCGCAGCATTGAGGTCATTGAGTTGAAATACTCGCTGAATCATTTCGGCTTCGTCGTCTTCAATCGTCCCTTCTTGATAGCCAATACTGGCCATTAAACGAATTTCGGCTTCGTTGGTAGTGGGGAGTTTTTTGCCTTTAATAAACGGCAGGGTGAGACGTTCGATTAACCAGACTATGGGAGTAAAAATGAAGGTCAGGAATTGTACGGGAATGGCAAATAATAAAGCTAAGGTTTCCGCATAACGTTCCCCTAAAGTTTTGGGAAAAATCTCACCAAACAAGATAATGAGGAGGGTGAAAAATGCTGAGAAAATTCCTATCCAAGTATCCTCAAAAATGTTGGCGGCTAAACCACCAATAATAATACTACCAACAATATTAAAAATATTATTGAGGATGACAATTGTGGCGATGGGGCGATTAATGCGTTGACGAATCCGAGAGAGGGCGATCGCGGCAGGTTTGCGAGAATTAGCGAGTTGGCGAACTTTAAGGGGAGAAATGGCAAGTAAGGCGGTTTCGGCAGCAGCGCAAAAGGCAGACCCCGATAAAATTAGTATGATTATTATGAAAAGTTGCAACATTAATGCGTATTAAATTGGGTCATTTGTTGTTGGTTATTGGTTATTGGTTGTTTGTTGTTGGTTCGGACGGTGGTTTTCTCCAGAAACTTCGCTTTTGACGAACTCTCAAAAAACGGTTTGCCGGCTAGAAATTAGGGGTGTTTGAGCGTTGCTCGATTAATTTGAGTTCCTAGAGAATGACGGGTTACATCAATCGGCTGACAACTTGACTCGATCGAGCTTTCTCAAGCACGATGGTACAGAGAAAAAATCTGACAAAGTCAGGCTGTGAAGACATAGAATCAAGTCATTCTGGGATGTTTCCAAAATCTATATCCGCATCCGCGATCGCACAAACAACCCACAACAAAAGTAATTAACTTTTACCAGCACCGGCCATTCCTTCAGATTGTTCCGAACGAGCCGAGCCTTGGGTTCCGAGTTGAATCAACTCAATTTTATAGCCGGTAGGGTCTTGAATAAAGGCGATGACCGTCGAACCATGTTTCATGGGCCCGGGTTCGCGGCTGACTTTACCACCAGCAGCTTTGATTTCTTCACAAGTTTTATAAATGTCGTCTACCCCCAAGGCAATATGACCGTAACCGTCGCCTAAATCATAGCTGTCTACACCCCAGTTATAGGTTAATTCAATGACGGTATGTTCCGCTTCGTCACCATAACCGACAAAGGCGAGGGTAAATTTCCCTCCTGGATAATCTTTGCGACGCAACAGTTTCATGCCGAGTACGTCGCAGTAGAATTTGATGGATTGGTCTAAATCGCCGACACGCAGCATGGTGTGTAACATTCGCATGGTGAAAAACTCCTTGAGATTTGGGCTACTGTTTTTAATTTTACGAAGCATTACGGCTTTGGCTTTAAAAGTTTTTGCCAGGCAAGATACCATTGCCCTAATTTCACGTCACTCAAGGGGCGTTTACGGGTTTGGGTGTGCAGGAGTTTTTCGAGGGTTTTGGGGGATTTTTGGGTTTGTTCGACCCAGGCTTGGATTAATTCTTCGGGCTTGAGTGGGGTTGTACCTAAACCGAGGGCTTGTTGCAGTTGCCGTTGTTCTTCTTTGCCTAGGGTTTCGAGGGTGAAGTTGCTACAGTCGGCTTTGTGTAGGACTCCCGCGAGGGCTTCGATATACGCTTGGGAATTATTCACGGCAGGAGTCGTCAGGGGTTGGATTTGACCAAAGCGACGATTATAGGCCCAAAGGATAACCATCAGAATAACGACTCCTTGGAGGACAAGGGGAAATATGGGAGTGGTCAGCCAATATTGCCAAAGATTTTCTTCGGCTTCGGGGCTGTTTTCGGTATCAGGGCGATCGCTATGGATATATTCGTCAATCCAAATGGAGGGAGATGGGTTTTGAATCAGTTGGCTGTCTGCGGTGGGAGATTGGGTGGCCAGGAAAATTAAGTAATCAAAGTTGCCGGGATGACTTTGGTAAGCGTTGGCGGCTAAATAAGGAGTGGTGGCGTAAATGACTTGACCGTTGCCCATTTTTTCAAACCACACCACAGCCCCAGCGCGATCGCTCAGTAAGGGGTTTTTTGCCTCTGTAGCCCGACGAGTGGTTTCAATACGAACTGAACCTACGGCACTGGTTAAATTGCTGCTAAAGGGGGCATTCGTGGCAGGCTGATAGTGACCGAGACTGATGAGGGTATTACCTTGAGAAATCCATTCTCTTTCTGTGGCATCGAGGGGAAGGCGTTGGAGTTCCCTGCGAACCCGAATCAAGGTTTGGGGAGTGGGAGCGGTTAATTCTGTGAGGGGTTGTTGCCAGCGCTCTAAGGTAATTCCTTGGGCTTGGGCATATTCGTACCAAGCACTATATCCCCAGGGCGATCGCAAGTAACTCGACCCCAAGCGATCGCCTTGCTGAGGAGCGCTAAACAAAGTGAGTACGACCATTACCCCTAGGGCGATCGCAACCCACACAAGCCAACGACGAGACATAACTTTCATGACGGCAATGGCAACAGTTACAGTAATTGTATTTGCAGCGCGACAACATAAGACCAAGGACAAATTATGACTCGCTACCTGGTTAACCGCATTCTAATGGCGATTCCCACCCTGATTGCCATTAGTATCGCCATTTTTTTGATTTTGGCTTTAGCGCCCGGAGACCCCATGGGAGAATTTGCGTCTAATCCAGCCATGACGGCGGCAGTGCGGGAAAACATCCGGCGATCCCTCGGTCTCGACCAACCCATTTATATCCGCTACCTCAAATGGGCTTGGGCCTTTTTACAAGGGGATTTGGGCTACTCGTTCACCAGTCGCAGTCCGGTCATCGAACTGATTGCCCAGCGCTTACCGACGACGTTATGGATTGTGGGGTCGGCTTATATCGTCAGTGCGATTTTTGCGATTCCTTTGGGAGTGGTGGCGGCGGTAAAACGCTATTCTTTACTCGATCGCATGGCTACCGCGATCGCGTTTTTTGGGTTTTCGATTCCAACGTTTTTCACGGGATTGCTGTTTATTCTCCTATTTAGCGTTTATCTGGGCTGGTTTCCTTTTATTTACAACAGTACGCTTCAAGTCGCGGATTGGCAAAGCTTTGTAGCCCAGCTTCAGCAGTCGATTATGCCGATCGCGGTGTTGGCGCTGTATCAAGCGGCGGTACTGATGCGCTATGTGCGATCGGCGGTACTCGAACAACTCCATCAAGAATACGCCAGAGCAGCCCACGCTAAGGGTTTACCCCCTTGGGTCGTGTTGAATAATCATATCCTCCGCAATGCCCTGATTCCCGTGGTGACCTTGGTGGCGCTGGAAATTCCTAATATTTTTACGGGGGCGTTGGTGACCGAACAAGTCTTTCGCGTACCGGGAATTGGGGCATTATTAATTGAGTCGATTAACCGTAGCGATACCCCTGTTGTGATGGCGATCGCGTTTATCTATGCCATTCTCATTATTTTGTTTAACCTGCTGGCAGATTTACTGTACGGCGTTTTAGACCCCAGAGTGCGATATTAACGGAAAGCTATGGCGAATAAGGCTTTGAGTGATTATGGAAAAATTTTCAGAGTTGAGGGTTTATGAGGTGCTTATCTGATAGCAATTTTCGCGCAAAATTACGCAGGAATAAGGCTTTCAGGGATTCGCATTAAATTTTGAATCTAAAAATGGCAAAAATATCATAAGAGATTTTATATCAAAATCTCAGTTTATTGTCAAGCTATTTGTTGAAAAATGTAAACTTTTTGGCGCAATCTGGTAAATCTAAAATGAGTTTTACAACTAAATCAGAGAACGCGAAAGCGCTAATATTCACAGGATATAGGTTTCAATTCTCTCACTTGTAAATTAAATAACTATTGAAGTTAAAACATTCCTTTAGTCAAAAGCCCTTTTATTCCCAAACAAAAAATCTACCTTTTGAGGCAATTTATGTCAGCAACTCCCTCCCAAATATCCCCCGCGACTAATATTAATTCTCCGCGTAGTTTGTGGCAAAAAGCCTGGCAAAGATTTCGCCGGGACAAACTCGCCTTAGTCGGGTTAATTCTCCTCGTCCTGCTGAGTTTGAGCGTCATCTTCGGCCCGTGGCTGTATCGCGTCCCCTTCGATGAGATTGACTTCTCGAACGCGATCGCGCCGCCGAGTCTGGCTCATCCCCTCGGCACCAACGACCTCGGACAAGACCAACTGGCTCGGTTACTGGTGGGCGGACGAATCTCCCTAGCGGTCGGGATTGCCGCCATGATTGTCGCGATCGCCCTCGGAACTACCGTGGGTGCGATTTCCGGCTTTTACGGTCGCTGGCTCGATGCCGGATTAATGCGGGTCACCGACCTATTTCTCTCCCTGCCGCAACTACCCTTACTACTACTGGTGGTGTATTTATTTCGAGACACCGCCCGCGCGATCGCCGGGCCAGAACTCGGCATTTTCCTACTGATTGTCCTAGTCATTGGCGGCCTCAACTGGATGTCTGTAGCCCGGTTGGTGCGAGCCAGTTTTCTGCAACTGCGAGAAGCAGATTTTGTCTTAGCTGCCCGCGCCATCGGAGCCAGACAACGGCGTATTATCTGGGTTCACATCCTACCCAACGTCCTGAATATTATTACCGTTGCGGCGACTCTTGCCGTCGGCACAGCAATTATTACCGAATCGACCCTGAGTTTCCTGGGCTTAGGCTTTCCCCCCGATGTCCCCACCTGGGGGCGGATGTTGTACGAAGCCCAAAGCTACATCACCCAAGCCCCCCACATGGCGATTTTTCCCGGTTTGGCGATTTTCTTGACGGTGTTGAGCATTAATTATGTCGGGGACGGTTTACGGGATGCTTTTGACCCCCAAGGATTGTAGGCATCAGCAAGCCTTATAGTAAATCCACCACACCCATTTGCCCATCTAAACGGACTTTTTGATTGTCCTTTAAAAGTTGGGTAGCATTTTCGACATCCATAACGGCGGGAATGCCGTATTCGCGGGCCACAATAGCCCCGTGAGAAAGACGACCTCCCACTTCAGAAATGAGTCCTCCTGCCCTAGCCAGGAGAGGGGCCCAACCGGAATCGGTGTAGGGGACGACGAGGATCGTATTTTTATCAACGTTACCGATATCTTGCCAGTTGTGTATGATTTTGATGCGTCCTTCGATAATACCCGGACTGGCGGCGATGCCTTGCAGGCGATCGCGATCGCCCTGGATTTCGGGAGAGGGGAGATATTCGGGTTTGTCCCCGTAAACAACAAAAGGAACGCTTTTGAGTTGGCTGTCTTTGTTAAATTGAGCTTTGCGGCGTTGTACCCAGTCTTGGAGTTGCGATCGCGTCTCGTCGTTGGGACGGGTAATATATTGTTGAATTTCCGGGAATTTGAGATAGAAAATATCCCCTGCTTCGTTGAGTATTTCTGCATCTAACCATTGCTGTTCGAGGGCAATAAAACTCCAACGCAAATAAGCCAGCAAGCGGGAATAAGTCTCGGTGACTTGACCTTTAAGATTAAGGCGAGACTGCACGATGCGCGATCGCGTATGTTGATTTTGCGGCGGTTCTTTGAGGGGTTCGGGGGGCGGATTGAGGAGATATTGGGTAAACAGTTGACGGGCGGGTCGGGGGTTTTCTAGCCAACGGGGGACGGCGATATCGGTGGCGGCTTCGCTGAGATAGCCATAACGATGCAGCCAACGTTCAAATTGAGACAAGATATTTTCCCCGTCAGGACTGTCAGCCAGATAAGCAAATAAAGACGGACAGCTATCGAAATTGAGGCGTTCCATTGGTAGAAGATGGCGGGTTTCGTTGGCCAGTTGCCGCAGCGATCGCAAGGATTCCACTTCGGGCATTTGGGTACTGTCGAGTTGGCTGTCATCGACTTTTAAAATGGCTTGACGCAAGGAAAAACTCAGGGGGGACAGAATGCTGTAATAGGTCGCTTTGGTGAGGGTATCGAGGATCGTTTCAATGCGATCGCCCAGTTGAGAGGGATCGAGATTCTCAACCTTTTGACCCGCTAATTCTCGCAAAGTGGGTTTAAAGCAAGTACGGCAATCTTGTTGAAAATCTTGCTGAAGTTGCCATTCTCGACTCAGTAAGCGCAACAACCCCGGTATGTTGCGTAACGTAGACAAAAGCGGCGGTTTGCTAAATTTTGCCCCCCTGGTTAGAAATTCTAAACTTTCCGGGGGTAAACCCATGCGGAGGAAAATCGTACCCAGCAGGGTGGCATTAAAATAGGCCCTCGCAAAGTGTAAAGTCGCGGTTTCGGTGAAGTCTAGACCTTCTGCCCGTTGTCCTAAAACCACGGTAAAAATTTCTCCCCACACCCCACAAGTCAAGGGACGATTAATCGACCAAGTAAGGGGTCGAATTGCCCCTGGAATCACTTCTGCTGCAATTTTGCGCGTCCAAATTGGGCGAAGATTGGTAATCGGACGGGCTTGCAATAGCCAGATTTTCTCGCCATCATAAGTCCATTCAATGTCTTGGGGAATACCCCGCGATCGCTGTTCTAAGTCTCGCACTAACAAAGCCACTTCGCGAATCACTTTGTGAGGCACATCCCCATTGCCCTCGATGACGATTTCATCAGGGGAATCCGGTTTGACCGCTTCTGGGACTTTCTCGTTGGCTGTATCTTCAGGCAGAAACACCCGGTATTGTTCCGGGGTAACTTGACCGGAAACCACGGAAGACGCATTCCCCGGTAAAGCTTCGATCGCGACCGCACTGGTATATTGGTCTACGGGATCGCGACTAAAAGCAACCCCCGAAAATACCCCCGGAATTTGCTTTTGAATTAATACCGCAATAGACGCTTCGGCTGCGTTGCGGTCTTGGCGATATTGGCGGGCATTTTGACCCTGATAAGACGTTTGTACCTGAGTAATTGCCTCATCTAGTTCCCCTGGAGCGGTAATATTACCCACAGAGGTATATTGTCCTGCCGCCGAAGCGATACCTGAGTCTTCTCCTACTGCCGAAGATCGGGCAATCAGGGGATTCTCTGGACTGGGTTGCAAACTTGCAATCAGGGGTTGTGGATCGTCTCCTGCGGGCAATATCCAGCCCTCTGGGACGTTGTAACCCCAGTTTTTGAGTTGGGAGAGGGTAGCAGCTTTTTGACCCACTTGTTGGGGGTCTAGGGATTGATTGAGAGTGGGGACGGCTTGATCCCCTTGGAAAAATCGAAACATTTTGCGAGATTCCTCGTTGGCTTGGGTTTCACTCAGATCGAGGTCGTCGGGAATTTGGGTATAAATCCAAGCGACGAACACCGATAATGCGATCGCCATGGCAATGTGAAAGGGATCGTCGGGATGTCGCAAGGAGACAATTAAAGATAGCAGAAATAATACAATTAAACGTCCGGTGCGGCGATCGCGAAAAATCGTAAAACTAACAAAACTGAGGAGAAAAACCAAAAAGGCCGCGATCGGGTCGTGAACCACCACTCCCCAAACAACATTGGTGGTTCCTGCCCCTTTTCCGCCCCAATATCGTCCTACGACTAAAGCAATCAAGGCGATTAATTCCCAAGCCGGCATTTCTGGGAAGAAATAACGGGCGATTAATACGGCAATAATCCCTTTCGCCGCTTCGGAGAGGACGGCTAAAATTCCGGTCAGTTTTCCGCCGTGATAAAACGCCGCCGAGACGGAAACATTACCTGTGCCGATTTGATCCAATCTGCGTCCGATAAAAGCGGTTGCAATCCAGTTAATCAGGGGTAATGCCCCCAAAATCGGACAACCGATCAAAATAATAAGTGAACCCCAAACCTGCGTCAACGTCATAGCCGCCATCGACGATTTGCCAGAAGCAATACAACAACAAGCATTGTACTCGCATCCTCAAAATTTTGCCCGATCGCCTTCCTTCAATCTTTTCCTGGCAAAATATTAGATAAACTTTTGATCCAGGCTTTATGCTTTTTGCGCTTGTAGCGGACTTCCTTGAGGTGTTGCTGGGCTTCAATAATGCCTTTGCGTTTGCGCGGTCGGACTGAGGGAACTTGCCGAATGGGGGCTTCTGAAGATTCAAGGGCAGAATGTTCGGGTTTGTCTTTTTTGACCCACCAACTCATAATCCAGCCCGTGGTAAACCCCGCGATCGCCCCCACTAAGATGCTATACCATACCGAATAGCCTAAAAGCACGAAGGTTAGTAGGAAGATTAACCATAAGGCGATTACGAATCTCATTGGGTTGTTGGTTATTGGTTATTGGTTGTTGGTTGTTGGTGTTCGCTCTTATTCCCTCAATTGGTAATTGGTAATTGGTCATTGGTAATTTCCTCCCCCACTGCCCACTGCCCACTGCCTAAGAAAGCCGATTGCCCAAAACTGATTACTGATTACTGATAACTGAAGAAGCTCCCTACATCAGTCCGCAATTGACCGCAAGCAGCATTTGCTTCTAAGCCGCGAGAATAACGGACGCTGACGGCGATATGATGTTCTTGCAGGAGGCTTTGAAATGTCTCGATGCGGCGATCGCTAGGGCGTTGATAATCGGCTTCGTCAATGGGATTATAGGGAATCAAATTAACATGGGATTGAAAGCCCCGTAACTGTTGGGCTAACTCAACCGCGTGTTCGGGGAGATCGTTAACTCCAGCTAACAGGATATACTCAAAACTAACCCTTCGTCCTGTAATCTCGATATATTCGCGACAATCGTCGAGTAATTCGGATAAAGTGTAGTGTTTTGCACTGGGAATCAGGGTTTCCCGCAATTTCTGGTTAGAGGCGTGAAGACTGACCGCAAAGGTAACTTGCAGTTTATAATCTGCGAGTTGGCGGATTTTTCCCGGTAAACCTACAGTAGAAATGGTGAGCGATCGTGCTCCTATTCCCACATCTTTATTCAATGATTTTACCGCCTTTACCACTTCTTCGAGGTTCAGCAGGGGTTCCCCCATTCCCATAAATACAACATTACTGACTCGACGCTGAAAGTCCTCTTGGACGGTCAAAACTTGATCGACAATCTCGTAAGCTTTGAGATTGCGGGTATAACCCCCTTTCCCCGTCGCACAAAAATCGCAAGCCATCGGACAGCCTACCTGAGAGGAAACGCACACCGTCAGGCGTTTTTGACTGGGAATCCCGACGGTTTCAATCAGCGCATCGTCTGTTAGTTTTAATAGGTATTTGCGGGTGGCATCCGGGGCAATACTACGATGGTGAATAGTAGAGCGACCAATGGGGGTATTTATCGCCGTTTCTCGCCATTGCTTGGGAAATACAGTAATATCATTGAGCGATCGCGCCCCTTTTTGATACAACCATTGATGCAGTTGTTTTGCTCGATAGGGGGGCTGATTTTGCTCGCTTACCCATTGTTGCAAGTCGGCAAAAGATAGTTCTAATAAGGGTTTCTGTTGTGTTTGAGAAGTCATTTCAGTTATCAGTTATCAGTAATCAGTAATCAGTTATCCCTTTTTGAGGTTATGGAATTATATAGTCGTTCTAATTTCCTGAGTCCGTTTTCACGGACTTTGCT
>JBKHDX010000152.1:0-12127 GCA_046541115.1 Spirulinaceae cyanobacterium
ATTGGTTATTGGTTATTGGTTATTGGTTATTGGTTGTTGGTTATTTGTTGTTCTCACAATCCCTGAATTGGTAATTGGTCACTGAAAATCCCCCGACTGCCAATTAAGTGCCGAATTTCCTCTCCTAAGCTACACTGCTAACGCTTCAAAAGCCATCCTTACAGGGTCAGTTGTGGAAGGTTGAAAATTTAATTTCTCAAAACCAATTACCCGGCCATCTTTATCCTTCATCAAAACCACTTCATTCCCCGTTTCTTCTGCTTCTACTTCATCCTTGGGATTACCAAACCAAACAACCAAACTATTTCCTGTACGGTCGTAGTAGACTTTTACTTCTGCCATAAAACTATTCCTTCCTTAATTGCACTGGTTCGATAAGCTGTAATTAAAAACCCTCCCCATTGAGTCTTTTTGTCACCGCACAAACCCAACGTTTCTTACCATCTGAACGATAAAATAAATAAACCGAACGATCGCCCTGACTTTGGCGGACTTCATCGGGGTTACTCAAGGTCAATACTACATCAGCCTCCCGACCTAGCATTACCGGATGTTTAACCGTTGTAATCAGTTCCCAGTAACTCGTTGTTGTCCGAACACCAAACCCTAAAGGCGTTTCAACAAAAAATAAAATACTATCTTCTGTGTTGGAGTCGTTCACCCGCGCATTATTCCTTCTAGCATAATCGTTTGCCTATTTCCCACTGCCGATTGCCTACTGCCTACTGCCCAAATAAAGCCGCCAAACTTCTCCGACCCATAATACAATCGAAGTGCTGCCGATAATAATCAGCCAATCACTCAGGGAGAGAGGAACCGTTCTAAATACCGTGCCGCCGTATTGGATAATCAGAATTTGACCGAAGAAAATGGCAAACGCGATCGCGACGAAACCTTTATTTTGCCACAATCCCTTAAAGGCAGATTGCGTCAGGCCGAGACAACGGGCGTTAAAGAGATTCCAAAATTGGAGAAAAACAAAGACAGCAAAGAAAATCGAAAGTTCTCTGGGGGTAATGCCGCCGTCTTGCTGAAAATAAACCAAGAAACCCACCAAAAAGCTCAAAAAGAGCAATCCCACTGTTAAAATATTTCGCATCATTGCCCCAGAAATAATAAAGGCGTTGGTGGGGCGTGGCGGTTGTTGCAGTACATCGTCGTGGGGGGGTTCAGCAGCCAGGGCTAAAGCGGCGAAGGTGTCCATAATGAGGTTCACCCAGAGCATTTGCGGGACGGTGAGGGGTAGGGAAATGCCGATAAAGGGGCCGAGTAGGGCAATTCCCAACGCAACCACGTTAATGGTGAGTTGAAAGAGGATAAAGCGTTGGATATTTTGATACAGCGATCGCCCCCAAACAATGGCATTGACAATACTTTGAAAGGAATCGTCTAGTAAAATAATATCGCTGGCTTCCTTGGCGATCGCCGTACCGCTTCCCATAGCTAAACCGACACGGGCTTGTTTGAGGGCGGCTGCGTCGTTAGTTCCGTCTCCGGTGAGTGCCACGACTTCTCCTTGGCTTTGCAGTAGTTGGACGAGGCGGAGTTTATCGAGGGGAATCGCCCGCGACAAAACTTTGAGATGTTTGACGGCTTTTCGAGCGTCCTCATCGGGCATTTCCCGGAACTCTGAGCCGCTTAAATGGGTGTAGGGACGGTCGGCATCATTTTCCGTCCATAAGCCGATTTGACGGGCAATTTCGAGGGCAGTAGCGGCACAATCTCCGGTGACGACTTTGAGGTTAATGCCAGCTTGTAAACAAGAAGCGATCGCGTTGGGGACTTCAGGACGCAAGGGATCGGCGATGGCGACAAAGCCTAACCAAGTCAAGTGATGCAGGCGATCGTCTTGTTCGGGATTCATCAAGTTATGGGGCAAGTTTGAGTAGGCAAACCCTAGGGTTCGCATTCCCCGTTGTTGATAATTTTTGAGGGTGGTTAAGATCGGCTCAGTTTTGACCAGGGGAAATTCGCCATATTCGGTCAAAATATGAGAACAGTAGTTTAAAATGACTTCTGGTGCGCCTTTAATATGAATAATCTCTTTTTGGGTCGCTGAAGATATCCCTAATGTCGTCATATACTTTTTCTCAGTACAAAACGACGACTGATATTGAAACTGGAAGCGATCGCGATAGGAACGATAATCTAATTTCTGCTCGTTCAACCACAACAACAACGCCCCTTCGGTGGGATTGCCGAGGATTTTGGCAGGATTCTGGGGAGATCGTTCCAAGTCGGCGGTACTATTAGCTGCGATCGCTTCAGCAATTAAGCTTTGAGCAAACTTAACCTCAGCGACTTTATGGGATTGTAACCCCGGAAACCCCACTTCTCCCACCCGCATTTTATTCTGAGTCAGGGTTCCGGTTTTGTCCGAACAGATCGTCGTTGCAGCCCCAATGGTTTCGCAAGCGTGCATCCGTCGTACTAAGTTATTGGTGGCGGCCATTTTGCGAACGCTGTAGGCTAAAGACAGGGTAACACTCATGGCCAACCCTTCAGGGACAGCGACAACAATAATCGTCACGGCCACCATAAAGTATTGCAGCAAAGCCATTCCCACGGTGGGATTGAGCCAGGGATCGCCCCCAGAAGGCAGAAAACCCGCGATCGCCCCGACACCAATTCCTAATAGCAAAAATAAACCCCCGATGCTCAAAGCTTGTAACCAAACGACACCTTTTTGAAGCCAAGGGGGGGGTTCGAGGTCTTTTCCGGCTAACCCTAAGCCATCATAAACCACGGGCAACCAGACGGGAACTAAGGCGATGGCGCTGGCTAATAAGACCAATACCAAAACATAATCTTGTTGGGGGGTTGCGCGTAATTCCCCCGTGAGAAAGCCCCGAATTAGTAATGCCCCAAACACTAAAGCCGCAACGGTTAAACCGACAACACCAATAAGTTGACTGAGTTTTTCAAGTTGTAGATTGAGGGGTGTATCTTGGTTATTTTCAATCGTAGCAACCGCTTGAGCCAGTTGGCCGATTTCGGTGCGATCGCCCACCGCTTCCACTTTCATTAAACCGTGGCCTTGGTCTACCAAGGTACTGCGGTGTAAATGATAAATAGAATAGGTACTGTCGCTGTTTTGCAGGGCTGCGGAGTCATTGGGGGCAAATTTCTGGACGGGTTCGGATTCTCCAGTAATTTTGGCTTGATCGATCAATAGCGATACGGCTTCGATAATTTCCCCATCCGCCGGAATTTCTTGACCGGGTTCGATGTAAATTACATCTCCCACCACCACTTCGCGACGGGGAATTTGGGTGCAAGCACCATCGCGAATTACCCGCACCATCACATCATCATAAACTTGATTGAGGCTTTCAAATTCTTGATTAGCTTTATATTCGTTTAAAAAAGCTAGGGTTGTGGCTAACAAAATCGCGACAATAATGCCTAAACTTTCGATGTAATCACCACTGGCTGCACCAACGGCGATCGCAATGGCCGCCGCGATCGTTAAAATACGAATAATTGGGTCTTCAAACTTCTCTAAATATAATTGCCACCAGGGTTGCGCTTCGCGAGAACTCAGGACATTTTCCCCGTATTTTTGGCGACTCGCTTCAACTTCTGTGGTGGTCAAGCCGCGATATTTGGCTTGGCGATCGCTGGCATTAAAAGATAGCATAAGATGTTCTAACCCTACCCAGGCCCCTCGTCACTTTATTTTATGGTAGCGTGTTGAACTCCTGTTGCCTCAAGCGATCCCCGCCCTTAATTCCTGTTCTCGGTTAAACTCACAATCTCTTCAAAACTGAAATTATCCACCAAATCAATCAAAGCCAAACGTAGCGGTTGATGTTCGTCGGGTAAATCGTTTAATAAATTCAAAACCAACTCAGAATCGGCACAAATCGCTGCTTGATGTAAATTAGCCAACCAGTCTTGGGGCATAAAGGCTAAGGCTTCAGAACCAAGTTCTTCTAAAGGTTTTTCCTCAGTTAATTCTGGGGTGTCAGTGGAGGGCGTATCTAAATTATAAATAAAACGAACTCCCAAATGTTCGCTCATTTTGTCAAATAAAACCGCTTCTTGAAAGGGTTTGAGAACGACTTCATCGCAACCCGAAGATAAAACCACTGCTTTTTCTTCTTCAAACGCGATCGCGGTTAAAGCAATAATTACAGTACGATTTTTAAAACTCCGACTATCTTCTTGTCGCCACGTCGAACGTTCTCCCCACCGCATCCGTTCGCGACGACGAATTTCCTGGGTGGCTTTGTAACCGTCCATCACAGGCATTCTCATATCCATCCAAATCAGATGAGGTTGCCAACTTTCCCACAATTCTACGGCTTCTTGACCGTTCCTGGCTTCTTGGACCGAAAAGCCCACTTGTTTAAATAACTCGACCAATACACCGCGATTGTCGAATTTATCTTCAACCACTAAAATACGATAATCCGGTTGATCTGGCGCGATCGCAGCGGGCCGTTTCGAGATTTTAGGTTGTACGATTTCCCGCGAATCAGCAATGGTGGCCTGGACTTCAAAAGCGACGGTGGTTCCTCGATGAAGTTCGCTTTCAACGCGAATCTCACCTCCCATCAAGCGCACAAACTGACGGCTGATGGGTAAACCTAACCCCGTTCCCGATTGCGTTTTGCGACCGCTTTCGGTTTGCACAAAAGCTACAAATAAACCATCCATCTCTTCTGAGGCAATACCGTGGCCCGTATCTGTGACGGTAAAGGTTAAAACGACAATTTCTTCTGGATGGGGGAGTTGATGGCTTTCTCGAATACAACCGACTTGCAACTGCACATAGCCCTTGTCCGTAAATTTAATGGCATTACCGATCAAGTTAATCAAAACCTGCCGTAATTTTCCTTCATCGGTACGAACGTAATGGGGAACATCGGAATGACGATGAAAAATTAATTTTAAATTTTTAGCGAGGGCTTTGAGTTCGAGCATTTCCTCTAAAGAATCGAGTAAATGAAACAAATCAAAGCTATTTTCATTAAATGTGACCCTTCCCGCTTCGATTTTGGACATTTCCAAGACATCGTTAATCAAAGCTAAAAGATGCTCGCCACTATGACTCACAATTTCGAGATATTCTTTGTGTTTGGAATTGACAATCGGGTCGTGCCGCATGAGTTGAGTAAAACCCAAAATGGCATTGAGGGGAGTGCGAAGTTCGTGACTCATATTGGCCAAAAAGGCACTTTTAGCTTGGTTGGCCGCTTCAGCTTCGGCTTGGGCTTGTTCGGCGTTTCGCATACTTGCGGCCAGTTGGGCCGTGCGTTCGGTTACCTTTTGTTCGAGGGTGCGATTCGATTCAGCTAGTTGTTCGGTTTTGATTTCTAGGGCTTGAGTAAACTGTAAGCGTTCGGCTTCGGCTTGTTTGCGTTGGCTGATGTCTTTAAAAGCCGCGATCGCGTAGACAATTTCTTCCGTTTCACCAAAAATAGGTGTGGCCGATATTTCAATGGGAATCACGGTTTCGCTACGATGAATTTCAGCATCATCTAGACTCGCACTTTCTCCGTGTAACGCCCGTAAAATCGGCTGCTCGGCTTGAGGATAAGGGGTTTGACTACTGGGAAGATAAACTTGATAAATGTCGGTCAGGGCTTCAATATTTTGCGACGCATTCAAAGTTAACGCCAGAATTTCTTGAGCGGTAGGGTTAGCATAATAAGGAGAACCTGCTGCATCCACGACAAATACCCCAATGGGAACTGCATCGAGAAACTGGGTCAGGCGTTTTTCACTTTCCCGTAGGGTTTGGTTTTTGAGGAGTTCGGCTTGGGCAAGTTCTGCTAAACGTTTTTGGGCTTGGGCTTCTTTGAGTTGTTGAACGTGGTCGAGGGTGCGATAAGTGGTGATTTCTAAGTCTTGTAAATCAATGGGCTTGGTTAAAAAGTCAAAGGCCCCCCGATTCATAGCAATTCTAATTCTTTCGAGGTCACCATAAGCCGAAATAACAATGGTTTTTAAGGTGGGATAATTCAACTCAGCCAAGCGGGTCAGCAGGGTTAAACCATCCATTTCTGGCATATTGATATCGGTTAAAATGATATCAATATCCGGATGGGCTTGCAGTAGGGTCAGAGCTTCTACCCCATTATTCGCAAAAAGAAATTGCAATTCTTGGCGGCGAATTTTTTTACGGAATTTTTGGCGGATAAGGATTTCTAAATCAGGCTCATCATCCACAACCAGAATTTTAGCAGGCATGGTGTACTAAAATTGCACAAGCTAGAGGCGATCAATGGTCAGAAAGCTCAAAAATTTTTTGCTTAAGATGCTCAAATTCTACGGGTTTGTTGAGGTAATCATCAGCCCCATATTCTTTGGCTTTATGATGGTTTTCGCTGTCCCCATAAGCAGTCATCATAAAAACTTTCAAGTGGGGAAACTGGTTTTTGATAGCTTTGAGGAGTTCTAACCCATTCATCCCTGGCATATTAATATCCGAAAGGATTAAGACTAAATTATTCGGTTCGGTGGTTTTTAAATATTCCAAAGCCGCTTGGGCTGAAAAGGCAAAGTGAAAATCGAGGAGTCCTTTGCGGATTTCTTTGCGAAATTTTTGACGAAAAAGTAACTGTACGTCTTCTTCGTCATCAACTACCATAATTTTCATGCTTTTTTCCGGTGGCACAGTTTTAGAGTTTTTAACGTTTGGGTAAGATCAAAATAAATTCAGTGTATTGGTTCACCACGGTATCAATTTGTAGTTGACCCAGGTGTTCTTTTTCGATGATATCTCGACTAATGGATAATCCCAACCCAGTACCAATTCCTGTGGGCTTGGTGGTGAAAAATGGCTCGAAAATACGTTGACGAATCTGGGGGGGAATGCCTGTACCGTTGTCGCGAATGCAAATTTTAATGTTTTCCCCTAGGTCTTGGGTTTTGACGGTTAAGGTAGGAGTATAATCACTGTTGCTGTGTTGGCTTTCTTGACGAGTGCGATCGCGGGTGGCGTGACAAGCGTTATTAATTAAATTGAGAAAGGCCCGACTCAGGTTTTGGGGAACGGCTTGGATGGGTTGTAAGTTGGGGTCGTAGTCACTTTTAATAGTAATGTTAAATTCTGAGTCTTTGGCCCGCATTCCGTGATAAGCCAAGTTGACGTATTCGGCCAACAAGGCGTTAATATCAACGCTCACGCGAGGATCGTTGGCACTAGAACGAGAATGAAGTAACATCCCTCGAATAATGCTATCAGCCCGTTTGCCGTGGCGCTCGATGCGGTGGAGATTTTGGCTGAGATCGTCGATAATTTCTTGGATATAAGCCCAAGTTTCCGAATCAAATTTGTCTTGCTGTTCTTCGAGTTCTTCTAAAAGTTCTTGGGTAAGTTCGGTGGATAGTTCGGCAAAGTTGTTAACAAAGTTTAAGGGATTTTTGATTTCGTGGGCAATTCCGGCGGTGAGTGCGCCGAGGGAAGCAAATCTTTCTTGGGCGATCGCGCGTTCTTGCATTGTTTTTAATTTATACCGCAAGCGATCGCCTTCATACTGCTGAGTGAGCCATTGAGTCAGCCATTGTAGTAAGGGGGGCTGTGGCGGCAGAGAAGAAGACTGGCTTTCGAGGTAGAATATCCCCCAACAGCGATTTTGGCTGACGAGGGGACATCCCCAGGCTTTTTGAGGGGGGTTGACCGCGAAATAGGGGTCATTGGGTAGATTGGACTCAGAAGCGGTAAGAAAGGCAATATCAGGCGTTTCAGCGAGGGAAATCAACCAAGCCAAGGGCCAGTCGGTGGTGTTGGGAGATGCGGTTTGTTGAACCCAGGTTTTATCTTGGTAGCAGAAGATGACTCCCTGTTGTGCCGGGAGAAATTCTAAACAAAAGGCGATGGCGCGATCGCAAGCGGTGGCGAGATCGGGACTTTGATTGAGATGATTCAAAGCCGTTATTAAGCCCTTGTTATCGTTTTCTGGGGAAAATTGAAAATGCTTTACTACCGATTTCGCACCCCAGGCTTGATATTCTCGGAGGGCTTGCTGCTCAAAGACTTGAGCTTGTTGGGAGTAGCCTTGGGATTGCCAATGTTTGGCGAGCAGTTGGTAGCTTAAGGCTAAGTAGGGATTGAGATGCAACGGACGCAGATGAGCGATCGCCTTTTCGTAGTGGTGTAAGGCGGATTCATCTCGGCAGATAGCTCCATCTACCAAATCTAATTTATATTGCCATTGGGGGCGATCGCACAATAATTTTTGTAAGGCTTGGCGATAATGTTGAGTTAAATCGGTGGGGGTTTGTACCGCCAAACATAATAAATTATAAAGATAATAATCGGCGGTAATTGCGGGATTATTTAAACTTAAAATTTCGGTTTTAATATTTTGCAAACAAGTATAAGCTGCTTCTGGGCGATCGCACCAATAAAACCGTTGGGCTTTGAGCAAAAAATACCAAGCCATGGCTTGATTCGCGGCGCGATCGCGACATTGTTTGAGGTATTCTGTTTCTGTGACAGAATCATCACAATTTAATAATGCTGCCAGTTGCAAGCGATATCCCAGCAATAACAGGCCATCATCACCTGTTGCTAACCTAGTTTCGGCACAAACCCGATCGAAGAGCGATCGCAAATTTTGACCTTGGAAATAAGCGCAAATGCTGGAAATCATCATTTTTTCAAGTTGCCTAAATGCTAGCACCAAGGCAAACTCAATCGAGCTTACGCCCTAATCCTACAATATTTAATCTTACTCTGCGATCGCTTCGATCGCTTTGAGCTAAGAGTTTAGGGTTTTGATTCTGAATCTCAACTTTGGGTCTGATGCTATTGATTTTATTCTCTTATTATTTTGCGATCGCAAAATAAAACATTAATGAGAAATAAGCTAAAAATCGCGCCTTCATCTGTTGAGAAGAAAGCGCGATCGCGAGTCGTTTAACAATCTCGAAGCCAGGGTTAAGGATCCACCCAACGGTCATCGGCTTTAATCAAATTAATTAACTCAGCCACGCCTTGGTCTTCAGGAACTTTTTTAATTTCTTCACGACCGCGATACAAAGAAATATATCCCGGTTGTTTGCCCACATAACCATAATCTGCATCTGCCATTTCCCCAGGGCCATTTACAATACAGCCCATGACGGCAATATCTAACCCGGTTAAATGTTTCGTAGCTTCGCGGACTTTGTGCAGCACTTCTTCAAGATTAAATAAAGTGCGACCGCAAGAGGGACAAGCGACATACTCGACCATCGTCTTCCGCAGTCCGAGGGCTTGCAAAATGCTGTAACACACCGGAATTTCTTTTTCCGGGGCTTCGGTCAGGGAAACGCGAATTGTATCCCCAATGCCTTCGGCGAGGAGAGTCGCGATTCCGGCGGTAGATTTAATCCGACCGTATTCCCCATCTCCGGCTTCAGTTACGCCCAAATGTAGGGGATAATCCATCCCTAATTCGTCCATACGCTTCACCATTAGGCGATAGGCGGCTAACATCACCGGGACGCGGGAGGCTTTGAGAGAAATCACCAAGTTGCGGAAATCAAGGGATTCGCAAATGCGGATAAACTCTAAAGCAGATTCCACCATCCCTTCGGGGGTGTCGCCGTAGGTAAACAGCATTCGCTCGGCCAAAGAGCCGTGATTTACGCCGATTCGCATGGCTTTATTTTGATCCCGCAGGGAAATCACCAAAGGTTCTAAGGTTTCGCGGATTTTTTCACCAATTTCAGCAAATTCGGCTGCGGTATATTCGGTGCGATCGCTTTTGGGTTTTTCAAAAACATATAACCCCGGATTAATTCGCACTTTATCAACGTGCTTGGCCACTTCTAGGGCGATTTTCATGCCGTTGTGATGCACGTCGGCCACTAACGGCACATCTCGATAGGTTTTGATCAGTTTTTCTCTAATTTGCGCCAGGGCTTTGGCGTGAGCCATGCTAGGGACAGTCACCCGCACGATTTCGCAGCCTATTTCGTGCAAACGGCGAATACCGGCAACGGAGCCTTCGACATCTAAGGTGTCTTCGTTGATCATCGATTGCACAACCACGGGATGGCCGCCACCGATAATTACGTCATTCACGCGCACCGGGCGGGTTTTACGGCGGTGAATTGTGGTGTCTACCAAGGCGGCAGTCACGGGCGGTTGGGTGGTTTCCAGGGTTTGCATAGTGTTTTGCTTTAACTCGCGTGCTACTGTACCGATCGCGTTACAAAAATTGAGTTTCTGAATTTAATTGTCTCAAATTTTAGTCATTCCCAGGTTAAGAAAAGCGATTTTGACCATGACGATCGAGGGGTCAACAGATTTCGGGTCTATTTACCTGAATTTTTTTAAGAAGCGGAAACCGCCGGATTCAAGCCTAGTTGAGTGATTAGTCGCTCTCCGTCAAAGCAATCTTGCATTAACTCTTGAATAGACTCAACTTTAATTTGTTCTTGTAAACGGACATGACCAAAGGCGCGATCGGCAATTTCGACGGTGGTTAGGGTGTCGAGATCGACCGATAAAATGGGAATTTCGAGGTCTTCGGCCCGATTGAGAATAAAGTCTTGGGGCTGGCTGTGGCCTGTGAGAATCAGGCAGTTGGTGGAGGTTTCTAGGGCGGATAACTGCAATTCTGGGCGATCGCCCCCCGTGACAACTGCCATGTTGCGCCCTTTACGGAAGTATTCGAGAGCAGAGTTAACGTTCATCGCCCCGATCACTAAACTTTCTACCATCAAGTCCAGGCGATCGGAGCGACACAAGACTTTGGCGTTGAGTTGTTGCGTCAGTTCTCGCACGCTCACGCTATTGAGTAAGCTGTTGTGGGAGAGCATTCCCAAAACGGGAATACCCTGTTGTTCTAAAAAGGGTTTGACGAGGGTTTGAATGCCGTCGAGGTGTTCGAGGGGAATATCGTTGAGGAAAACTCCCACCAGGCGATTTCCTAATTCTTGTTTGGCAGCCAAAAGCTCGTCAACAACTAATAAAGCTGGAGATTTACAGCGAGTGACCAACAGGACCGAAGCATCGAGTTCATCAGCCATGTGACTTACTGACATATTAAACAAACTGCCCTCAGCCAAACTACTGGGGCCTTCGAGTAATACTAAGTCGGCATCTAGGTCTCGGTAATATTCCAACAAGGAGTTGGACGGCTGCATTTTTCCGGTTTGTTGTAGTTGCTGCGCGATTGTCGCTTCATTCAAACAAATAAACGGGGGTTTCACCTGCTGGGAAGATAGCTGTAACGCATTGGTGACAAAGTTCACATCTTCATCTTCGGGGCTAGGATGAGGATGATGTTCGCTGCAAAACCCTAAAGGCTTACTGTAAGCGAGGCTAATCCCTTTTTGCTGTAGTTGTTGCGTAATGCCGAAAGTGGTTGCTGTTTTGCCACTGTATTGGGCTGTCGATCCGATAAATAAATATTTGGCTTTGGGCACACCCTCACTCCTTAACAATGCTGCTTCATAATTTTGCTTCAACTCTTTAGTTTAGCTATCAATCCGCAGTAATTTCCGGTAGAATGACCGCGAAAAGTCAGTAATTCGCGATCGCTTATAGTTCATGATGACTTCGATTAAGTAATCAACAAACTCAGAATTTTGCATATTCACTTCATAGTTCAAATCGGCATTACCATCGAACTGTAAACGGCAGCGAGTTAACTCCGCCGGTAATTTAGAAATGTACCAAGAAGCCACAAAGGGAATACTGTGGCCCCCTTCAATGTGACGTTCGCCTTCTAACGATCCGCTTTGATAAAGTCCAATGGCAAGAGGCAATAGATTGCGCTTCGTTCCTTGAAAGTAGGGCGCGTAAACGATGGCATCTGCCTTAGAGGCCGGCTTTAAGTTTTCAAGAGACATCGGTCAAATCCTACAAACTCCCCTGGATTCGTACACCTCCCATCCCAACTTATTCATATTGTTCTGGGGGTGTGTGGTCTGAACTTGAGAGTAACGGCCCCATCTTAAAAAAATTAAAACCGGGCAATTTACTCCTAGCTCTAACATAACGTCAAATCTAATAAGTTACTAGCAATACATTGATACCTTGATGGGGAAAACTCCAAAAAAATAAGCACCCCCCGTGGGAGAGTGCTTATTTAAGTTATCTAGAAGCTAGTTTTGCTTTCGAGATTAACCGTTGATGGCAGGAGCAGTTAAAGCAACCGGAGCAGCTTCACCACTAGCC
>JBKHDX010000153.1:0-12116 GCA_046541115.1 Spirulinaceae cyanobacterium
CTTTCCAGCATCTTTATCCCCGCAAGGGGATTGAAACATCACAACATTTGTAAAATTGGTGATGATACCGAAAAGCATATCAACACTCTATAATCCCCGCAAGGGGACTCAAACCAAAACCAACCAATCCGCAACACCCACTGATGACTGATAACTGACGACTGATAACTGACCTAACCCTCCCGCAACAACAAAGCCACAGGCCGCGTCGCATCAAACTGGTCGCAAAACACCACCACTGCAACCGTTGTGGGAACCCCAATAAACGCACCGGGAATCCCCCATACCCAACCCCAAAAAATAATCGAGAGTAAGGCTACAAACGGCGACAGCTTCAACGATTTACCCTGTAACGTGGGGTCTACCAAATTGCCCATAATCAACTGCATAATGCTCAACCCCGCAAAAACCGCGAAACCCGCCCCGATGCTGAGGAGAAGAAAGGCCAGTAAGGTGGGAGGAATTACGGCAATAATTGACCCCAAGGTGGGGACAAAATTAAGGACAAACGCCACCAAGCCCCAAACAAAAGCAAACTGTACTCCCCACAGCCAACACCAGACCCAAGTCAGCAATCCCGTTAAGACGCTGGTAAAGGCTTGGACGAGGAGATAACGTCTTAATTTCCCTGTCATTTCTTGTGCGCCTTTGAAGATGTACTGACTCGCAGGAGAAGGGAAACTACGCTCGATTCTGCGGCGATAGGAGGCAATTTCGAGTAATAATAAGACCAGCAACGCGACAATTAAGACAAATAAACCCAAAATCGACCAGACTGATTCGAGGGTCGAGACGGCGCGATCGCCCAATCCGGATATAATGCGATCGACAGCAATACTCTTTACAGGAATATTACGTTGTTGCGCCCAACTTTGCCAACTTTGCCAAGATTGTTGAATTTGTTGTTGATATTGCGGCCATTGTTCTTGGATTGTCTCCGCACTTTCCAACAGCGCCCACACCCCCAAACCTACGATAATTCCTAACAGCAACATCACCAAACTAACACTCAACCACCGAGGACAATAGCGGTTGAGATAGCGTTGTAAGGGATACACTAAAGCGGCGATAAAACTGGCATAAACTAAAGGAATTGTCACCGGACGGGCCGCATGAAGCGCAGCAATAATGATAATCGCCGCAATAACAATGAGTAAACCTCGAATAACTCTGGGGGTCAGCCGCATGAAAATATGTCCTCAACTGGCTTGGATTGGAGAGGTAGAATTGAGGGCATTTTGTTGTTGAAATTCCCGCAGCATCCAGAGATGTTCGGCTAAGTCTCGTTCAACTTCGATGAGAACATCTTGACTGACGAGATCGAGATCGTCTAGAGTATTGATGCGATCGCGCAGTCGATGAGTGACTGTATTTAAACGTTGGGATAACACATCCAACACTTCATAATCGTTCAAAAAACCTTCAGGAAATACAGGTAATTGTGCCGTCTGACTTACTACTTTTGGACGGCCATCTGCACTGTGATGAATCGCTAAAAGTCGCTCGGCCACAATATCAGAATCTTGGCGATAATCTTCGACAAATTCATCTAATAAAATATGCAATTCATAAAATAAAGGCCCTTCCACATTCCAATGAGCTTGTTTTGCAGCCCGATTGAGGTCGATGAGTTCAACTAGAGTATTTTGTAGAGTTTTGGCGGTGGGTTTTTGCTGTTCTAGACTCAACGGAACTCGATTCTCTGCCGATGGATTGCGATACACCGATAAATCTTGCGCGAAACTGGCCCCACTTGGCCAAAAACTAAAAGCTAAAACAGCGATAAAGATTAATATAAATTTGATTAATTTTATCATTTTAAAAATTAACAATTCACAATTACATACATATAAGCATTTTGGGTATAAGCAATACGCCCATACCCCAACAATTACTCTGGAAACCGGAGTTCTGAATATTTACCGCTATCCTGCCTAAAAAAATACCCTGCTACCACCCTCTTACGGTAGATGTTGCTAATATCGAATTAAATCTAAACTTTACTAAACTTTAACCCAAATTAATTGCTGACCATTCAATAAACTACTGTGGCTGCTTTAGCATCACTTCTGGTTCTTATTACCTTATCTCTACTCATTAACCGCGTCGCAACTACCGCTTTAACTTTGACAGGTTTATCTTATGGGGCTGCCAAATTTCAAGCGAGGTCAGCTTTAACCGGAGTCGGATTCACGACCCATGAAGCTGAAAGAATTGTCAATCATCCGGTGCGACGACGCATTATTCTACTACTGATGCTGCTAGGAAATGCTGGAATTGTGACCAGTATTTCCTCTTTATTATTAACTTTTATTAATACTGTCGGCCCGCGAGAATGGATATTTCGTCTGCTGATTCTCGGTTTGGGCTTATTCATATTATGGGCGATCGCGCGGAGCAAGTGGATCGACCGCTACCTTTCCCAAATCATTCGCTGGTCTCTCAACCGATGGACGCGCTTAGATGTAAGGGATTATGCCAGCTTACTGCACCTATCCGACGAATATAGCGTCACGGAACTCGAAGTGCAACCGGGGGATTGGTTAGCCAATAAATGCTTGCAAGAACTGAATCTCAAACAGGAAGGAATCACCGTTTTGGGCATTCAGCGAGATAACAATCGTTATGTCGGCGCACCCAAAGGCGACACGCAAATCCAGCCCGGTAATACCCTGTTATTGTACGGTCGTCTGTCTCTCCTCGACCAACTCGATCGACGCAGTGCAGACTGGGGAGGAGAACAAGCCCATCATCAAGCAGTGGCTGACCAACAACGCATCCTCAGCCAACAAGACCGAGAAGAAGCCCAGCACGATCGCTAAAAACAGACTTACCTGCTGATTATCGGCAAAATGCTCCCCTAAGGGTGATGTTCGTTAAAATTATACGATCGCGGGTTGAGCAAAAGCCCGTTCAATCATTTGACGACCTAAGTCTACATCGGTGGGGGCGCAAATCCAATCGGGGTGAGCAGTCATTAATAAGCTTTCTAGGCTTTCGCGGTCGAATAAATGCCAAACCGGAGCGTTATTGATTTCCGAGGCGATCGCGTAGCAATTTGAACTCACACAATGAATCATCAACACTCCCGCAGTCCGGGCAATGGTCATTTTTTCGCCGGGTTGCAGAGAACGAAATTGTTTAAAGACTTGTTTCCACAGCATCGCTGAAGTTGCGATAAAACCGGGAAGTACAACTTGAGTCTGGAGATCGCCATTGAGATTCAACCAATAGTGGCGAGAAGGGTCGATACCGACAAGCCAGATCGATTCATCATCTAAACGATAACGAGGGGCCAAAGTAAAGGATTGTGCCATGAAAACTTTAATTGAATTCAGCAACGACAAATCTGCCGATCATTTCATTACTGTTTCAAATATTAAGCATTATGGCCACTAATGCTCGGTAATGTTATAAAAGTTAAAATTATCACCCTAATTTGTTACATAAATACATAAAAAGTGGGCGATCGCGACAAAAGCGATCGCCCATCCATCTACCTTCAACACCCAAAACTAGGACGTTTCCTTCTCCTTCTCCTGGGATTGAGCCGCAATCAAATTGGTTTCTAACTTCAAACAGTTGCGACCGTTAATTTGCAGTTGATACTCCACCCGATCCATCAGCCGATTCATAATCAGCCAACCATAACCCCCCTCTTGCTTCTCATCAGGTTTAGGAGGAAGATAGGTTGACAAATCGTAACCATTACCCCGATCCCAAATTTCTAAAACAAAATCCCGGTCTTTCAACTCTAAACGAATCTGGACGGGGATATGGGGTTGTTCTTTATGGGCATGACGCACCACATTAGAATACGCTTCCACCAAAGCCAATCGTAGGCGGCTAGACTGACGGGCCCAATCCACCGAGTCACCGAGTTCGATTTCTAAGCAGTCGAGTAACCAACGCTCAACCACTGCCAAAAACTTCAAATCGCTTGGTATGTTTAGTTCTGTCTTCATTAATTACAGAACCTCCAGAGATAACATAGTTTGATCGTCTTCTTGAACTTGATTGGTGTAATCGCGAAAGCGAGTCAACAAAGTGTCTAACTTAAACTCTTGCGACTCCAGTTGAATCAACTGCCACAACCCTTCCTGATTTAACATTGAACCAGGATTTGGTTCTTTGTCGTCCTCAGACAGGGCTTTAGTAACGGTTGCTTCGGTAATGCCATCACTTGTGAGTAGAAACACATCTCCTGATGAAAGTTGTAATTCGCCAGCTTTGGCTTTCCAAACGGGCAAAATCCCCACGGGAACCCCCCTTACTTTGAGATAGTCCGGGGCTGTGCCATTGGGGGAAGGATTGGCATGATTCCACACCATCGGGTAAATATGCCCGGCATTAGCATAAGTGAGTTGTTGCGTCGTGGGACGATAGCGAGCAATGACCATCGTAATAAAGCAGTTGGTACTGAATAAATCATCATTCATGGTCTGATTGAGGTTTCCCATAACCACATCCGGTTCGGGGGAAACTTCCTGAGACAATTCCCGGCGTAAAATTGAAATAGCACTGGCCATAAACAACGCCGCCGGAACCCCTTTCCCCGAAACATCCCCCACCGCTAACCAAACATCACCCTGGGGATGAAAGTACACCTCAAAAAAGTCACCCCCCACTTCCCGCGCTGGATAGCAACTGGCTTGAACGTGTACTTGGTCGCTTTCTTGCCAACTTTGCCGCAACAAGTTCCGTTGAATTTGGCGGGCTACTTCTAATTCTGCCCGCATTTTTTCAGCTTGTTGTTGAGTGCGCTGATACAGTTTCGCCTGGGAAATCGCCAACGCCGCTTGTTCTGCAACAGATTCGAGGAGATCGATATCTGATTCGGTCCAAGGGTTGAGGCTGTCGTTTTGGATCAGGTAGAGAATTGCCAAAACCTGCTGTTTCAGAATCAACGGGACGGCTAAATGGGTCGTCGCTTCCTCGTTGGCTTCTTGTCGTAGTTGCGTCTGACCTTGGGTTAAAGCTTGTTGGATCAGTTCAGTTGAATCGATTTCGGGGTTAGGATCGCAATTTTCTACGGTGTAGGAAAATAACTCATTGAGGATTTTGTCACCGTCTACAGGATACAGCAAGCCATAATCCACTTCAAAGTTTTTACCAATCGTCGAGACGATGGTTTGCAGCATATTTTGATAATCGAGGGACTCGCGAATTGCGGTCATTACCACGTTGAGGACTTCTTCCCGTCGCAAAGCCCGTCGTAGTTCGTTGGTGCGCTGTTTGAGAACCCGATAGGTATCCGCCGCTTGCTGGACGACCGCTTTAAGGTTTTCGGGGTTCCAAGGTTTGGTGATATATTTAAAGACTTTACCGGAGTTGATCGCGTCTACAAGGTCTTCGACATCGGTATATCCCGTTAACAAGATACGGATGGTTTCGGGAAAGCGATCGACGGTTTTACTCAGAAACTCCGTCCCATTCATCACGGGCATTCTTTGGTCGGAAATGATCACGGCCATTTCGCCTTCGCGATCGAGGGTTTCTAAAGCACTTACTGCCCCATCCGCTTTGAATACGCGAAAGTCGCGGCGGAAGGTACGGTATAACAAGTCCAAGTTGTCGGGTTCATCGTCAACCACCATCAACTTGAGTTTCTTACCTCTTGCCTGACTCATGAATTGACTCCGATTCGGGGATTAGAATTTATACGCAAGGTAGGGATAACAATCCGGAAGAGCAAACGATGATGCGATCGGGGATTAAAGCCATAAGGGTCATCCCCTGATTGATGAGGCGGGATTGAGAAGGGACTGTCGTTTTGAGGAGCGCAAAAGGACAGCTTGAATAAATGATAAACGGAATTGCCAGTTGGGAGAAACACCAGATTCACGAAGGGTTGAAAGCAGATGGAACAATCTTGAAAGAATCGTTATTGGTATAAACCCCAAGGATATTGTTAGGGGCGGTACTGTTTGACAGCAGATGACCTAAGTTCAACTATACCATCGATTGTTGTTGACATCCTTCCCAGCTTAAACGCACGGGGATTCACGCTTCAATCGCACAAACTAAGTTTTTGTATTCTAGACGGGTTGACAGTTCACCGCAAACAGCATTTTTAGGCCACTTCTCCGATTGTTGGCATAAAGCAAGGGCATTGTTCCCAACAACCCGACAACAATCAAACAGTTTTGCTAGTTTAATGTTGTTAATCTTCACAAGGCCATGGAATATTGGCCTTGGGTGGATTATTTTCTTAAATTTAACAGGGGCGGAATATCTTTAAGAATCCGAATAATTCCGACAAAGACGGTGAAAAATTCTAACCGACCTCAAAACATTCCTACAATTTGAGTCCAAAGCAAGCCTGTTGGGGCATCGGCTGCGGTGATTCCTACGGAAGTGCCGACGGTGCTGCTGATTTTTAATCAGCTAGGGAACGCGCTGCGATAGGTTTGTTGGCCAAAATTCATCCCGTCAGTCTAACTGAGGATCTTCTTTTTGCGATTGGAGATAAAGTTGGAGCAAATGCCGAGCAAATTTAGGTTTATTTAGGACAATGAATAATCATCATGGAAGTATTAGGATTAGTACGGGAAATTGTTTCAGGGGTTTCTAACTGATTGGGTAGGGCCAATAAACCATGAGTTTGAGTATGAGCATTTAAAATCAAAAGATCGTTGGGTTTGAGTAAACGCGAGACTTTTTTGACAAAATTCCCCCGAACTCGAATGACAGAATGTCTACTATTTAAGCCAAAGAATTCTGGAGGTTTATTACGAACTTCTACTTTAGAACGGGTGATGACCAAAATTAACTGGAGATCGGCTTTAAGTTCTAAGGAAATGCTATTTGCGATGTTGGCAGTGGTGCGGAAATTTGGAGAATAAGTTTCTCGATCTGTTACCGCTAAAATAAGACGTTGGGTGTTTTCGATCGGATGGGTAAAGCGAGTAATTAAGACAGGAACAGGGGCAGTTTTGGTGACGCGATCGATCACCCCCCCAAAGAAGTATTCTTGAGTTGTGGAGTAGCCTTTCCAGCCACAAATAATCAAGGTTGCATTGCGTTCTATGGCAGTTCTAACAATGCCTCGATCGATGGTATCATCAACTCGCCCAATGGGTTCTACTTTGGTCACGGCTGCATGGGCGGCCATTTCTGCTGCGGATAAAAGCTGTTTTTGGAGGGTTTGCGCTTGTGGACTGACAAAACCCCCTTGATCTGAAAGGACGTGAAGGGGTAAGAGTGTCCCTTGATTGGTTTTGGCAAGAATAAGGGCTAGTTGAAGCAGGTTATCTTCTGTATTGGGGTTAGCAACTGGGACTAAAACCCTTTGTATTAGAGGTTTAGAATCGTCAGGGCGATCGCTAGTTTCTTCAGGAATAGTTTGCAGTTGTTTTCCCCAACGTTCTGTAATCCAAGGAGAGGCAATACAAGTGACCAAAATCATGGCAACAATACCATTAACCATCAATTGATCGATGAGTCCCACTTCAAAGGCAACTGTTGCTGCGGCTAAGGTAGAGGCAGCTTGCGCTGTTGTCAAGCCGAACATAACCATAATCCCAGGAAATGTTAGCCCAAATATTTTGCCTGACCCCCAAGCTGCGGTGAATTTGCTCAGTACTTCAACAATGACGATAACGGAAGCTACTAATAAAGATTGCGGTTGTCGAATCAAAATAAGGGGGTCAATCAACATTCCCACCGAAATGAGAAAGAAAGGAATGAATAAGGTATTCCCAATAAACTGAATCCGATTCATTAATGGACTCATTTGCGGAATTAGTTGGGTAATGGCAATCCCGGCTAAAAAAGCTCCGATAATCGGTTCAATTTCAATTAAATTGGCAACGTAAGAAACGACAAAGAGGGTGGCGAGAACAAAGGTAAATTCTGCACTTTCGTCATGGCCAAAACGCTGAAAAAACCAGCGTCCTAACTTGGGAACACCCCAAAGC
This sequence comes from Spirulinaceae cyanobacterium, assembly GCA_046541115.1. Taxonomy (GTDB): domain Bacteria; phylum Cyanobacteriota; class Cyanobacteriia; order Cyanobacteriales; family Spirulinaceae; genus Jaaginema. The sequence continues at coordinate 7,920 of JBKHDX010000153.1, forward strand.
GTGGCAAAGGTGTAGAGGGTTAAAGCGGGAATGAGAAATAACCAAAAGCCCAAGCTTAATGTTCCCCCGTAGGCTTTCAGAACAACGGCTAGGACTAACAAAGCGATGATATTGGTAATCAGCGTTGCCCCCAAGGTTGCTTTAACCGATCGCGATCGCATAATCCCTAATTTACTCAAAATGGGCAAGGCAATCAGCGTATGAGAGGCAAAGGTGGAGGCGACTAACACCGCAGCTAAAAAGCCGTATCCTAAGAGAGATATGGCAATCGTCCCTAAAATCATTGGGACAACAAAGGTAGCAAGGCCAAAAATAACAGCCTTCTTAGCATTATCTCGAAGGTCATCTAAACTGGTTTCGAGTCCAGCGAGGAACATCAAAAACAGCAATCCGACTGTTCCTAACAGGATAATGGTGTTATCGCGCTCTAGCAGTCCTAAAACATTAGGTCCCACCACGACTCCAGCGAGAATTAAACCTACAATCCCCGGCAGTTGTAATTTCTCGAACAGCAAGGGCGCAATGAGCATAATCGCCAAAATCGTCAAGAAAACCGCCACCGGATCGGTTAAGGGGACTGGAAATAGTTGGGCAGGATAGGCAAGAACCATGATTAAGTTGTGGATAGGATAATGTTTTAAAACTTTGTCGGGCGACTTCTGGGCGATCGCGTTGCCCTCGTTAAGTTATCTTTGGCGGGTTCATAGGTTGGATCGAGATCGATCGCGACCCGATACTGTTTTAAAGCTTCTAAGCGTTCTCCAGCAAATTCTAAAATTTCTCCGAGTAAATTGAAGGCGGCGGGATTTGAGGGATTGATTCCAATGGCCTGTTTAACGTGGGCGATCGCATTATCGTATTGCCATTTACTAGCACAAAACTGCGCCTGCTTCATCGCTCTTTGGTAGTTTTTCATTTCTTCCCGGCGATTGGACTCAACCTCTAAAATCGGGTAAATCCTGTGTCGCAACTGTTGAGGGGTAAATGGCTTTTCTAGGAAATCTACTGCCCCAAGTTTCATCGCCTCTACTGCATTATCTACTGTTCCGTGAGCCGAAATAAGCTGTTTCGCATTTAAACCGCCGATTTCACTCGCTGAACCCTTTGGTGAGGTTAGATTGAGACAGAAAATTAAATGACTAACAGCTTAATAATTTTGGTCTGAGGGGCGTTTTCTGGGGCTTGAGCAGCTTTTAACTGGGCAATGAGTTCGATGCCATAGAGGCCGGGGAACCCCATATCGGCGATGGGCAATTTGATGGAGGAGAGAGGCTTTTCTGTTATGGTATGCGATCAGCACCGATTCCCTTTGAGGCGGGATTAGCCGCAAGCCCGGAAAAACACCGGAAAGGGAATGCTAAGATACGAAAGAAATGTATTGACGACATTTGGGGTGCGGTACGACAATAACCCTATCGGTACGTTTGGGTGGAGTCGCTTTAATATTTAACCGTAACCTTTTGTCGTCATTGTCTATATTTACCTTTACAAATTTTTCATGGAAACCAAAGCTTTTAGCGAGCTTTTTCCCTTATTTAATAACGCCAATCAAGACACGTTGGAGTGGTTGTTAACCGTAGCTGTCAAACACGATTATCCAACCAATCGTGCTGTTTTAATGGAAGATTCTTGGGGAAATGCGGTTTATTTTGTGGTGTCGGGTTGGGTAAAAGTACGTCGTTTAGCAGGCGATAATGCTGTAACACTAGCGATTTTAGGCCCGGGAGATTTCTTCGGAGAAATGGCAATTTTGGATGAATCTCCGCGTTCGACTGATGTTGTCGCTTTGTCCGATGTAAAGTTAATTAGTGTTTCGGCCCAGCGTTTTATTCAAACCCTTTTTAAAGATTCTCAATTGCATCATCGGATGTTGCAGTTGATGGTACAACGGTTACGGCAATCGAATTTGCGCTTTCAAATGCGCCATCAACCTCCAGCGGTTAAGTTGGCGAAAATGTTAGTGACATTCGCCGATAATTACGGGCAAAAAACTGAAAATGGCGTAGAAATTTTGAATATTCCCCATGCAGATATAGCCCAAGTTTCTGATATCACGGTAGAAGAAACACGCAAGATTTTAGAAAAATTGGAGGCTAAAGGTTGGGTGAAACTTAATGTTGAAAAGAAAATTTTATATTTGGTTAATTTGAAGCAGTTGATTCATTTAGCTGGACGGATTCAATAAATAATATCCAAGGGTAACGTTTTGCCGATGAATGACTGATTTCTTGCTTATTTTTGGTTCAAAAGCTTTGACAAAACCTGTTTTTACCTAAAAATGAAGCTCGAAAACTTGGTCAGGAACGGATTTTTAAATCCTCGGTAAATGCTATCAACCAAAAATGCTTGATTGCTGCTAACCTAATTGAACTCATCATCAAGGAGGGGATCGCTTTTTTGTGGATTTCTCGCTACCCTGATGAGCAAGAGAAAAAAGAAATAGCGATTTGTTGTTTTAGCAATCTTTTTACGGTTAAGGCTGGCTGATAATCGCTTTTTTTGCAACGAATTAAAGAACTATTTTCTATGACTCAAAGTACTTTGACTCCCCGCGATCGCGAAACCCCATCTTCTGAGCCCTTTCTACGTTATACGGTGGCAATGCCCCACCCCCAGACCCACTTGTTTGAGGTAACTCTAGAAATTTCTGATTGGCGATCGCCCTATCTCGATTTAAAAATGCCGGTTTGGACTCCAGGGTCATATCTGGTGCGGGAATACGCCAAGCAGGTACAGGAACTCAACGCCACCAACTCAGACTCCGCAGAACCCCTGACAAGCCGCAAAATCGCCAAAAACCACTGGCAGATTGAAACCGCCGATTGCGACAGCTTGACGGTGACGTATCGGGTGTTTGCCAATGAATTAACGGTGCGGACGAATCACCTCGATGCCACTCACGGTTATTTCAACGGGGCGGCTTTGTTTTTCTTTGTACCGGGGTGGGAACAAAAAGCCATTGAAGTCGCGATCGCACTTCCTGACCCCAATTGGCAGATTACCACCCCCCTTGATTCTTTGCCCAATCAAAAAAATGTTTTTGTAGCCCCAGATTTTGACACCCTCGTAGACAGTCCTTTTGAAATCGGAATCCACGAAACCTACGATTTTGAAGCGTTAGGGAAACCTCACCAATGGGTAATATGGGGAAAAGGCAATATTAACCCCAATCCTATCATTAAAGATACCACAAAAATTATTGAAGTGGAAGCGCAAATTTACGGAAATTTGCCTTACGAACGGTATATATTTTTACTTCATTTGTCCGGTAGCGGTTACGGGGGTTTAGAACATAAAAATGCTTGTTCGTTGAATTATCCCCGGTTAGGCTTTCGCAATAAAGAGCGATATAACCGCTTTATGCAGTTAGTCGCTCACGAATTTTTCCACCTTTGGAATGTCAAGAGAATTCGCCCTCATGCCCTAGAGAAATTCGACTATGAACGGGAATGCTACACCACCTCTTTGTGGTTTTGTGAGGGGACGACAAGCTATTACGATACCCTGATTCCACGCTGGGCTGAAATTTACGATGATAGCGCCTTTTTTGAAGCAATTAGTAAAGATATTAGTCGCTTTTTGTTAACACCGGGACGCAAAGTTCAACCCGTCAGCGAATCCAGTTTTGATGCTTGGATTAAACTGTATCGTCGCGATGCTAATAGTGACAACTCTCAAATCTCTTATTACCTCAAAGGGGCAATGGTGTCTCTGTTACTCGACCTTAAGATTCGTGCTTTACATCGTAACACGCGATCGCTCAATGATGTACTGCGAAAAATGTGGCAGCAGTTTGGTAAAGATGAAATTGGCTTTACCGAAGAACAACTGAAATCAATCATTGAATCCGTAGCAGATTGCGACCTAAGCGACTTTTTCGCGCAATATGTAGACGGGACAGAGGAGTTACCCTTTGACGAGTATTTGCAGCCCTTTGGGTTACACATCAAGCCTGTTAATAACAAAGAAGAAGTCCCCCACACGGGAATGAAAATTAGTACAAATTCCAGTCCAGCCAAAATCCAATTTGTCGAAATGGATTCTCCTGCGAGTTTAGCTGGAATTGATGCGGGAGATGAATTACTCGCAATTGATGGTTTTCGCGTCACGGCTGATAAATTTAACGAACGTTTGCAGGATTATCAAGCGGGAGATGAAATTGCTGTTACTGTGTTTCATCAAGATGAATTGAAAACC
>JBKHDX010000154.1:0-12092 GCA_046541115.1 Spirulinaceae cyanobacterium
GGAGAGGGAGAGGGATTAGGCGTAGATACAGCCTCAGAAGATGCGGGGGAAGGCTGAGGCGTGGGTTGTACCGAGGGTTGAGGCGCTGCAAACGACTGACTCGACCGATTTTCCAGTTGAAACTGAACGCGGATTGTTTCTTGCCACGCTTGCTCAAAGGCTTTCTCAATTTCGGGTTTAAACCGTTCTGCGGTGGGTAATAGATTGGTATTTCGCACGCTGATGTAAGCAATCTCCGCATCTAAATCGAAGTTCACCAACTTACAATGCTGTTTCACAAAAGCTTCCGGTAACGGACGCAATTGTTTTAACACCTCTTGCCAGGTTTGCTGAATGCGACTTTGGGGAGAGGTGGTGGGTTGGCTTTGGGGTTGGGGTTGAGCCGCCTGAGATGGCTCTGGATCGGGGCGTTGCTGAGGTTCTGGGGAAACAGAACGATTCTGAGGTTTAGCGGGCTGTGGTGCAGCTTTTGGTGTCGCCTGGGCTACAGGGGGCGCGATCGCGTCGGCATCCCTGTAACGGCGTGCGCTGGGCAATAAACCCAACAAGGCCACTTCTAACCACAATCGCGGTTGCGTCGAGTGACGCAGTTGAGGCTCACTTTCTTTGAGGTGTTGCTGACTATGGAGGATGGTTGCGGTTTGCCAGTGTTGGGCTTCTTCGCACAGCGCTTTCCAAGTGGTTTCGGTGACAGCTACTAAGTCTTGGCGTTGAGGGGCATTTTTAGCAATGGATAAGTTGAGATAAAATCCTGTCAAGCTTTGCAAGACGGCTAGGGGTTCGCGACCGCGATCCATGAGGTGACGGCATTCTTCGATTACGTCTTCGGCTTGGTCAGCGCGAATGGCTTGGAGTAACCGCAGCAAATTCCGTTCGGGAACTGCCCCTACCAAGTCCCAAACCCGTTCTACGGTGACTTTACCCGCCAGTAAACTCAACTGATCGAGTAAACTTTCAGCATCCCTTAAACCACCGTTGGCAATTTGCGCGACAAGGGTAATGGCTTCGTCGGCAATTTCAATAGATTCTTTGTCCGCGATCGCGCTGAGATGTTTGACCATCGACCCCAAGGGAATGCGGCGAAAATCAAAGCGCTGACACCGAGAAATAATTGTCGTTAAAACGCGCTGAGGGTCAGTGGTCGCTAACACAAAAACCACTCGCGCGGGCGGTTCTTCGAGGGTTTTCAGCAGGGCGTTAAACGCCGCCGTACTGAGCATATGACATTCATCGATCGCATACACTTTGTAACGGCATTGCACTGGGGCAAATTGAGCGCGTTCGATGATTTCGCGGATATTATCAACTCCGGTGTTGCTGGCTGCGTCGATTTCGATGACATCTAAGGCTGAACCCCGCGCAATGGATTTACAAACTTCGCAATGGCCGCAAGGAGTTGCTGTCGGAACATCGCTGTTAAGGCAGTTGAGGGATTTGGCTAAAATCCGAGCGCTAGAGGTTTTTCCGGTTCCCCGCGGCCCGGTAAACATATAAGCAGGGGCGATTTTTCGCGAGGCGATCGCATTGCTTAAGGTGGTCGCGATCGCTTCTTGTCCGACTAAACCCGCAAAGGTTTGAGGCCGATATTTGTGATGTAGGGGTTCGTAAGACATGGATTAAGCTGAAAAGCCAGAAAAAATAGCGACACTAGCCCCGCCGATCGCCACTCATACCGACGATCTCACAGCAAAGTTTCGCTCGGATTGCCGAAGAAACCCAAGCTCAGACACTATTACTAGCGTATGCTGGTGGACTTTGATAATAGGTATGGTGGTATTTTACGATCTTTTCTGAGTGGGGAAAATAATTCAGAGAGTAAGAACGTATATACTACTTTAGCGCGATCGCGCCCGGTCGTAAACTGTTTTTAGGGATTGACCAACAACTAACCCATGCGATCGCGCACTTCTGTCACCACGCGACTCAAGCCCACGGAATTAGAGGCTTTAAACAAAACGCGATCGCCAGGGCGTAAACTTTCGAGTAAGCGTTGCACTAACTCGGTGTGGGTCTCAAAACACTCCGTCGGAACGCCAGAAGCCCCGGTTACAATGGCTCTGGCTTCGGGGTCGTCGATTAAGATCAATAAGCCATCTAAGGCGAGTTCTGAGGCTTTCTTGCCCACTTGACGATGCAAACGAAGGGATTGCGCCCCCAACTCTTTCATCGTGCCGAGAACGGCAATATGGCGCTTACCAGGGGTTTCCTTGAGCAAGGTTAATCCGGCTAACATGGATTCTAACCCGGCGTTGTAGGTTTCATCGAGTAACAGAATATCATTGTTAAGGATGTAGGAACGCGATCGCCCATCGGGTAAATCAACAGTAATTCCTTGGGTCAGAGAAGATACATCGAGGTGCAAGACTTTGGCGACAGCTAAAGCCGCGAGGAAGTTAGAGGCGTTGTGTTGGCCCGGGAGAGGCAAGGGAAACTGCTGACCTTCCACTTCTAGGGTTTTAGAATCGAGGAGATGACCCCGTAAATCGCCGTTTTTGAGTCCATAAGTTACGGTTTCACCAGACCAAACCGTGGCTGCGGTTGCCATTAATCGCTCGTTATCGGCATTCAAAATCGCAATGCTATCCGGGGACATGGTAGCCAGTAACTCGCATTTAGCTTGAGCGATCGCATCTTCAGACCCCAAGCGGCCGATATGGGCGGTTCCGACGTTGGTAATGAGTCCTACCGTTGGCCAAGCAATCTCAGTCAGTTCGGCGATTTCTCCTCGGGCCCGCATGGCCATTTCAATTACGGCAAAATCATGACCGGATTCTAAACCCAGGAGGGTTTTGGGTACGCCGATTTGGTTGTTGTAGTTTTTTTGAGTTTTGAGAACTTGGCCGTGAGTACCTAAAACCGCCGCAATTAATTCTTTGGTGGTGGTTTTTCCGACCGATCCGGTAATACCGATAATGGGGATATGAAAGCGATCGCGCCACCAGCGTCCAATTTTTTGATACGCCGTCAGGGTATTTTCAACGATGAGTTGCGGAACTTTAATACTAGGGTTAGGAGTCTCTACCACCAGGGCGATCGCCCCTTGATTTACTGCGGCTTGTAAAAACTGATGGCCATCAAAATTTTCCCCCCGTAAGGCGACAAAAACTTCTCCTGGTTGTAGCGATCGCGTATCTGTGGTTATGCCCCATACTGGGGTTGAACCTGAAAGACCAGACATTTGTCTCAGGGATGGTGTTAAAAGTTCGCACAATTCTACAAGTTGACAGTCCATCGTGTTTAGGTCGATAAGTTATTTTGTCGATATTTGTTGAGAATAATCATGAAACTTTTATCAAGAGTCGGGATGAGATTGCGTAAGTTTACGGATATTTCCGCAAAAAGGGTCTTTTCTGTGATTCTACAGAGAACAGCCATGAAGATGTCGAGCTATGATATTAGATGGGATTAAATCTCTTAAACTTAGGCAGATTGCCAGAGCAATGGCGGGGAAATCGCCAGTCTCATCAGGGTAAAAAGATTGAAATCGGGTAACATCTACAAATAAGTTGAATCAAACATTTATTGATATCATACATTTTCTGCCTAATCTAAACTTAGTTTAGATTGAATACTCAAAGCGCGATATCCCTGAAATTAAAAAATAACTCGGGGGATTGAGGTGCATACGTTGACAGACTGTTACCTTCGTAGAACCAGCCAAGAAGAGCAACAACTGTACGATCATTTACTCTATTGCGTACAGACTGAATCTCCCCAGCAAATAATCGAGCGGTTTCGCCGCTTGTTTATCACTGCCAGAGATTACGCAGTCCCCGAAGTACGCCAAGCTCTAGATGCGATCGTCAGTGCCAAAAATGCCGAGGACAACTTTAAGCTTGTCCTCAATCGTTGCTGTCATATTCCCATTAATCGCTGGCAGATGCAGTCTGCGACCCAAGGAGCAATTCCGGCATTAGTAAGCTTATTTGAAGAAACTTTACCTCCGGGTAGTGTTTATTCCCGCAGCGCTCGTCGTACCCGCCTCTTAGTCAGCCAATTTAAAGAAAGCGAACAATATTTAACCTTACAACGGTTAGCTCATGTCGTTGAAAGCAACCTCAACCCCAAGCTCAAACTCACCCAAAGCGAGCAAACGGTTGGGAACTTAATCGATCGCTATCCTTACCTTTACGAACATTGTTTACTCAGCGAAGATAGCAGCTACGAACACCAACAAACCGTCCGCCACATTAAAACACGGATACAGCATCAATTTGAGCTAAATCTCTCCAAATACGTCACTTATCAAGTGCGTTTAGCGCAAATTGCCCGGAGTAAACAACAGCAAAGTCGCGATCGCCGCATTCAACCTGTTTCTAATCCTACCTTGTTGAGCGATCGCGAACTCGGAGCAGCCTTGCGAGAATTTGTCGGTCGCGTCCAAGGCCCCTACACCCATCGCGATCTCGCTCAAAATTTCCTCACCCAAAGCATCCAAACCACATCCTACCGAGCTTTCAAGGATGAACTCTACGAGTATCTGCTAGGGTCAATGGATAGTCAATACCGCCAACTGCAATTCAACGATAAACTCTACGACTATCTCAAAAATACCCTCACCCGTTACGACTCCCAAAAACCCAGCGAATTTTTGCTGCTGCGGACTTCGAGCAAACTGCTCAACTTTTTGGTGGTAGACAGTCCCCAACGCCCAGATCATTACATTTTCGTGGATATGATCACCAATATAGGGGCAACTCCGACGGTGCTATTATTGCTCAAAATCGCTTTGCTGTGTCGTCAAGTCAAACCCCACCTCGAAAAGCGCTTTTCTATTTTATTTAATCACTACGAAGCTTCGGCAGAAGATGGCGTACCCTGGCTGATTAAGTCCATGGAGAATGTTCATATTGCCCTAAGTATTCATTTTGGTTCAATGGATGTGTCTTGTTTAAAACAATTAATGTAGTTCAATTGGCAATTTATTTGTACTAGCTTGGCAACTGTAGCGACTTAGGTAGAGTGATTTTAAACTCCGCAAACTTGCCCCACTCACTCTCAACGGTGATTTGGCCGCCATATAAAGTGACGATGGTGTCATAAGTTAAAGAAAGCCCTAATCCTGTTCCTTCTCCGGGGGGTTTGGTCGTAAAAAAGGGATCGAATAATTTGTCGAGATTTTGCGGTTCAATCCCCGTTCCATTGTCGTGAATAATCACTTGAACCATCTCTCCTAAATCGCGACTTTTGACCGTTAAAGTGGCTTGATAATTATTCGAGTCTTCTTTTTGTTTTTGGCGGAGTGCATAACAAGCATTATCCAAAATATTTAAAATTGCCCTAGAAACATCTTGTAAAATCGCTTCAATGGTGACAATTTTGGGGTCATAATCAGTTTGAATCGTAGCATAAAATTCTGGATGACGCAGTTGCACATTTTTATAAACTAACTGTACGGAATCGGCTAACAATTGGTTTAAATCAACAGTTTCAGCCGGGAGGGTATCGTCGCGAGCGTGCATCAGCATACTGTTGACGATGCTTTCAATACGCTGGCCGTGGGTGCCGATTTTGGTAACGCATTCTTTGAGATCGCCAAAGATTTCCATAACGTAGTCTAAATCTTCGGCTTCTAAACTTTCGCCGTCCGTTTCTAATTCTTCATTGATTTCTTCTGCTAACTCTAAAGAAATGTTTGAAAAGTTATTAACAAAGTTGAGAGGATTGCGAATTTCGTGGGCAATTCCGGCGGTTAATGACCCTAAAGATGCTAACTTTTCCTGGGCGATCATTTGCTTTTGGGCGGCTTTGAGTTGGGCGAGAGTTTCTTCGAGTTCTGTATTTTTCTGCTGTAGTTCTAGGGTTCTTTGTTTGACTTTAATTTCCAGGTTTGCGGCGTAGTCTTCGATTTTTTGATAAGACAATTTGAGGTTATCGAGTAATGTCCAACCAATGCGGACGATTCCCGCACCTATGAGGGCAAATAAAGGCGGAATAACGGGAATCCACCAGCCATGTAAGAAGAATAAATAACTACTTCCGATTAAGACAATGCTGGCAACAACAACGCGAGAAATAGTAACATAGATTGATAATTTGGCGAGGCCGTCGCGATTGTACCAACGACAAATAAAAATGGTACCAATAGCCGACCACACGAAAATCCAAAGTCCTTCTACGGGTTCTGACCAAGTTTGGAATAAAGGGCGTTCTCCTAAAGCCGAACTAATAATGGCGCTGGTAATATGAGCGTGAATTTCAACCCCACTCATTACTTCGGGAATTTGCACCCAGGAACCACTATAAGGGGTTAAAGAGAAGTCTTTTAAGGTTTTAGCTGTTGACCCAATTAAGACGACGCGATCGCGAAAAATATCCTCATCCACGCGATTTTCGAGGACATCCATCAAAGACACAATTTTAAAACGGCGATCGCCCCCGCGATAATTAAGAATAAACTGATAGCCTTCATCGGCGGCCCAAACATAACCCCCATCGAAACGACCAAAGGGGGCAAATAAGGCTTCTCCGAGTTGGATTTTCTCTGCTTCTTCGTCGTACATTTCCGGGGTGATACCCTTGGGAGAAAGAAATAGCCAAGCCAATTGAAAGCCTAAACTATAGACGGTTTCCCCTTCATCGGTATTTAAATACAAAAAAGCGCGGCGAATTTTGCCGTCTACATCCAACGGCAGATCGTTAGCCCCCACTCGACCGGATTCGGCTAACGCGGGTGGGGGTTGTACGAGGTTTTCATTGCTGCCCCCCACGACTTTACGAATCCCGATTAAATGCTCGTTAGACTGCATAAAATCGGCTAATGCGGCATAACCAGGTTCGACGGGTAAATCGCGATAGATATCTAAACCGATCGCCCTGGGATTTTGTCGATCGATTTTCTGGAGAAGGTCGAGGAGTCGATCGTCGGTAATGGGCCATTGACCCACCGCTTGTAAATCGGTTTCGCTAATCCCGACTAGGACAATGCGATCGTCAATGGGGGCAGGCGATCGCAACTGCATCCACTGATCGTAGGCGGCTAATTCTAACAGTTGTAAAATTCCGGTCAAACGGATGAGAATTACGCCACTGGTAACCGCGATCGTAATTCCGGCTACTTTCCAAGATTCACCCTGTAGACGCTCAATTTTGTGCTTTAGGGTTAGTTTTGACCATAGTCCCATAGCTTTTGCTTATTATCCGTTTTTCTGCCCCTAGGCGCGATTTGCGATCGATGTCGATCGAGATTATTCCTCACAAGGCGGTCAAGATCGCTACCACGGACTCCCAATTAAAGAAAAACCTGCCCAATAATAGGGATGAGAAAAATCGCGATCGCCCACATTGGCTAAGGCTTCAGGTAAAGGCATCTCTCCAAAGGGGCCAATCAGGCGATCGCCTTCGATCTCAACTTGACCGCGCATCAAGGCTAACTGGGCTTGTCGTAATGCTTCTGATTTTAAAGCCCTTGCGTCTAAGCGATCGTAAAATTCGCTCATCAAGGCTAAAGTTCCCGTGTCGCTGGCGTACCATAAACTCGCTAACACTGAATCTACCCCAGTTTGAATACCCAGTCCCGCAAAACCATATTCTGCCCCCTCTTCCCCCAAAGCGGTTCGACAAGCGCTTAATACTAACAAATTTATGCCAGAATTGCCCCACTCTAAATTCCCCATTTGCGGTAGGGTAAGTTTGCGATCCCACAGTTGAATATAGGAGTTTTCGGCTTTCCCCGGCAGAAATTGACCGTGGGTCGCCAAATGCACGATATTAACCCCCGGTTGTTGGGTTTGTTGTTCGAGATTTTCAAAGGTAAAAGTTTCATTAAAAAAGACTTCGCTGCTAAAATCCGACGCGATCGCGGCGAGTTCGGTTTGTACCGCAGGTAAGGCTTTTTGGTCGATAAATTCTGACATTCCCATGGCGGTTACTGTGCCTTCAGGATTGTCGGTATATTCAAATTCTGCCCAAGTCAAACTCGGAATAATACTGAGGCGATAATCTTCAATTAAAAAGCGATCGCCGCTATGTAAAGCCGCGAGAGGTAAGGTGCGTAAACCTGTATCTAAACTGAATAAAAGGGTATCAATACCTAAGTTTTCTAAATCACTTTTGAGAGGCGCAATAATCCAGTTATACAGTTGTTGCGCCGAATCTAGATACTGAGTAGAACGGCGACGGGTGGGATGCAATAAATTAAACTGGAAGTCTTCAATAACCGCTTGAAGTTTAGCGGGAGTGGCAGATTCGATTTCATAATGTTGAGGGTCGCCACTCGGAGGAACTAAAATTAAATCGAGAGATTCAGGACGAATAAAAGTATAAATAATTGCGGGTTGAGTTCCGGTTTCCTCCGCAACATCTTGGATTTTGCCTTGAATTTGACTGTAAGTTAATGGGCTACCTGGGATGTTTTGACCTAAATATTCTGCAAAAGCAGAACTAAATAAGTTATCGAGGGCGACAATAGCATCTTTGAGGTCATTCTCGTCTAAAAGTTGATTGACCGTCTCTCGATTAACTAAATCAATATTCAGTTCGGTGGCGGTTGTATTAGAGGGGAGAGAAGGGGAATTATTGGGAATATTAAGATTGTTATTAGGGGAAGGAGTATTAAGATTTTGGCTTTGGACGCTATTTAAAATATCGTGAGGAACAGTATTAGTGACTCTTTTGGGATCGAGATTAGTCACAGTCGGAAAAATACCGTTTTCGATATTAAATGCACCTTGAGTTCCGGTGGCTTGATTATTCGCTAAATCAATAACAACTGGTGATTGATAAGCTTGGTAATCGAGGGTATCCAAACCCGGGTCGCCGTCGATAATACCGTTAACCCTGGCATTATTGGCAAAGGTAAAGGTATCGCGATCGCTCCCCCCCATTAAGTTATTAAAGTTGACAAAATCTATCCCATTTACACTACCGCGATTTGTGCCTTGAATTTGCCAATCGTTCGGATTATCATTGGCCCTGATGGTATTAGCATAAGCTGACGGGCCAATCACTTCTTCGATATTACTAATGCTGGGATTAGCTAAATCGAAATCGACGGATTGCCTATAATTAGAATAATCTAATGTATCTGTACCATTGCCGCCATTAATAGTGCCATTAAAGGTAACATTATTATTGAAAACAAAGCGGTCTTGACGACTACCCGCATTAATTGTATTGACATTATTAAAAGTCACGGTATTATCAAACCCACTAATTGTACCGCTATTAGAATCTGTCAAAGTCCAAGTCGTGTTGCTGTTAGGCCCCGTTAAACTATTCGCCCGAATTATTGTGGGGATATTGAAATTAACATTGTCTCTCAAAGTTACATTATTGCTGTTGTCATCACGACCAATAACTAAGGCTTGAAAGCCACGAATTGCATTTAGATCGGGTGTTGATAAATCTAAAGAGGGGGTCGAGATTGTCCCCCCCACAGCAATATTACGGTCTGCGGTTCTTGTTTCAATAAAAAGAATCCCCCCCCCTTCTAAACTGGCAATATCAATACTGTTGCCTGTCAGGGTGACATTATTACTTACTACAATTTTGCCTCTGAGATTTAATGAAGAGGCTTGTAAAGTCAAAGAGTTGTTATTACTGGTTAAAGACAAAGAAACATTACTTGGCAGTGTAATTGTATTGTCTGCTTGCAAAACAATCGAGCCGTTTAAGGCTTCTAAATCGGCGCGGTTAATGGTGATATCTTGATTGGAGAAATCAGTGATAAAAATATTGGGTAATGAAGCATTTACGCCGGCTGTACTCGCAGCATTAGAAATCGTGATATTGCGCGGATCGAGTAAGATTGTGCCGTCCCCAACATCAACAAAACCGCGAAATACTAAAGCTTCTTTCCCCGATACTTCGACAAAACCCCCCTCTCCCCCATGGGCCTCAATCGTACCTGCAAAGCCCGTTACATCGTCAGCCCAGACAATGACCTGTCCGCCGTTGTTGCCATTGAGGCCGTTGCTGTTAAGGGTGGTTTGGGCATCGATGAGGGTACGTTGGGCGGTGGGAAGGTCGTCCTGACCGAGATAATCGCCGCCGATACGGATTGTACCGGGATTTGTGCCACTGGCTTCGAGATTAGCATCAAATAAGGCGATATTCTGCCCCAAAACGGTAATATCCCCTGCGGCTTGATTGGCATTGCGGCTGTCTAAGTTTTGCGTGACAACAGTAGTACCTGGGAGATTGGGTAGGGTTGTTTGGGAGGCGGTAAGCTGGACTTCTCCGGCGGGGGTGACGCTGAGATTGGTGTCGAGGGTAGCGGCAGGGCCTGTGAGAAGGGCAGGGAGGTCTAAGGGGCGAAATCCTAAGAGATTGCCGTTGCTATTGCGGGGTGGGTCGATTTCTAAGCGGAGAATCGTACCGTCTTGGCTGAGTTGGAGGCGACTGCTACCAGGGACGGATACCAGGTTAATATCGCCGCCAGAGGTACTGATATTGCCTGTATTAATGACTGTTCCGCCGCTTAGGTTTAAATTGGCGTTTTCGCCCACAGAAAGGTCGCCTGCGTTGATAATTGCGCCGGGATTAGGGTTGGCAAAGTCAAAGGCGGTGGGTGAGCCGTTGAGGGCGGGATTGATGGGGTCAGTGAGGTTAAAAACGCCGTTGCTAAAGTTGATTCCGGTGGCAGTGGTGGCGGTGAAGTCGGCGGGGACGTTGAGGCGGGCGTTTTGACCGAAAACAATGCCTGCGGGGTTCATGAGGTAGAGGTTGGGCGTACCGTTACTGATTTGGAGCAGACCGTTAATCAGGGAAGGGTCGCCGCCGACGATGCGGCCGAGAATGTTACGGAGTTGGGGGTTAGCGAGGAAGTTGGCGGTTTGGTTGGCATCGAGGTTAAATTGCTCGAAGCTGTGAAAGAGATTGCGGCCATCGGTGGAAAGGGTTCCACCCTGGATATTGATGCGATCGCCATTAAGGAGAATTTGGGTATTTGTACCGTCGTTAGCCGGGGTGATGGGTTGAGCGGCAAGGGGTTGAGGGTTGCTCCCATCTAAAATAAACAGCACTGCGCCCAAGAAAACGCAGATGCTGTATCGAGATCGAGATTGGGGCATGACTGAAATGCAAAATAACAAGGGGGATGAGCGGCTATTGTTCGCTGTATTCGCCTAAATTGGCGGCATTCAGTAGGTTTTGCCAACGGGCTTGGATTTCGGGGTTGTTGGGGTCGGCGTTACGGGCTTGGGCGAGATAGAGTAAGGCTTCGTGCCATACGCCTGCTTCGGCATAAGCGTCACCCAAGGCCAAGGAATCGCGCTCATCAATGGTGGCTAAACGAGCGTTGAGATCGATCGGCAGGTTGGCCATGTCGGTACGTTCGATAAAGCCGTCGGAGAAGTCGTATTCGGCGATGCCTGTACTTTCACAGGGAACGACAATATACCAGTGGTACATTTGCCCGACTTCGAGTTGATTTTGGGGCAGTTGATGACTGAGCAAACCGCCTTTTTCGGGGAGGTTGATTTCGGTTTTGTAGACGACTTCGGTATCGCGATCGCTTTCGACATCAAATTTTGAGAGGACTAATTCGGCACTACTGCCTAAACCCGACGGCACATAAAAGAAGAGGGTGGGATTGGCCGCTAGGGTCAAAGAAATGTTTTCTTTGAGAGACATGACTCGCACCGCTTTGGGTTGAGAAATATCTGAATTGGTGGCAATGGGACAGCCTCGCGTTCCGCCGTCGGAGGTGCGACTGGGCGCACCGCGATCGGGAGGTGAAAAGTCTTTGAGGTGGCGAGAACTGTGGCGATCGCTCAGGGTGTTATTGGGCAGCCCGCTGGCGGCGGCCGGGCCGATCTGAAGCCCTAAAGTGACCACAACCATGGCGATCGCGCTGATTCGAGATAAAGAATTCATGGTAATAGTATTTGATAGAATTACAAGTTATAGGTTTTTCTGATTTTAACTTAACAAATAAATGCAATCTCTACCAGTTTTACTCTGTAAATTATTTTAAATTTTTAGCTTTGCATCGTTTTCTAAAATTGCTAAATTTCTCTAGCTAAAAAAAACCCCTTTACTTGAAAAATCAGTAAAGTTTTCTGACTTTAGAAGTAAAGGAGGATTTATAACCAGGGTGCATCTACCACTTTATTCTTTCTGAGGGGGCAGAGGAGATCGGGAAAGAAATG
>JBKHDX010000155.1:0-12085 GCA_046541115.1 Spirulinaceae cyanobacterium
AACCAACAACCAACAACCAACAACCAACAACCAACAACCAACAACCAATGACAAAACTCCCAATCATCACCACCACCGTCATTACCGCCCTAAGCTGGCTGGCCCCCGTTAAAGCCGAAAACCTCCAACACACCAGCCAACTCCTCTCCACCCGACAATGCCCCAACTGCGACTTAAGAGGGGCAGGACTCGCCATGGCCAACCTAGCCGGGGCGAATTTAGAAGGGGCAAATTTGAGTTATGCCAATCTCAGCCAAGCCAATCTCACCGGGGCAAATCTAATGGGGGCAAACCTCATGGGAACGTCCCTCAATGGCGCAAACCTAAGCGGGGCGGTATTAGTCGGCGCAAACTTGAACGGGACGGACTTAAGAGACGCTTTTTTAGTCAATGCAAACCTTTTAGGCACAAGCCTACAACAAGCGCACATTCAAGGCACTTATGGCATCCCCAATTATGCCGGGACGAAAGAGAACTTTTACACCTGGGGCGCACTCGAAGCCGAACGGGGAAATTATCAAGCCGCGATCGCGCACTATAATCAAGCATTAGGTCTAGACCCCGAATTTGCCCCTGCTTATCTCGGTCGCGGTGTCTCCTTCTTTCGCCTAGGCAACTATAGCGCCGCCCTGCACGACGCTCAACTGGCAAATTCACTGTTTGAAACCCAAAATAATCAAGCTGGCTCAGAAGTCACAGAACAGTTCGCTGAGGTGATTGAACTTGCTGCTAATCCCCCCAATCGCGGCGGCGGCGGTGGCGGTAATTTCGGCAACTTCCTCGCCGGGGTGGGGTCGCTGTTGTTGAATTTCGTGTTTTAGGCGATCGCGATCTCAATGATACCGAATCCCGCGATGCAAGCCCACGGATTCGTTTAGTCCGCGACGGCGGACTTTGTAATGTTGGTTCCCCGGATTTCAATCCGCAGGCGGGTTAACGACATAGACTAACAGCCCCTCTTCCCTGGGAGAGAGGTTTGGGGTGAGGGCGGTTCGAGAATCAGACGATACCTTTAATCGGATTTGATATAACGATAACTGAGGCCATTGACATCCTCCTCGGCATAAATGCGCGAGGATTCTTCACCACGCCCACCCAAAAGGAAGGTCGGTCAAGTGGTTAAAGGGCATACTAAACTCAGACCCCTTAAACTCCGTTTACCCATGCCCACTACTTCAGAACGCCTCCAAAAATTCATCGACTACACCCAACAATACATTAGCGGCAAAGAACGCCAAGACGCACAAATTTTCCTCGATCGCTTTTTTCAGGCATTTGGTCACGAAGGGGCAAAAGAAGCGGGGGCTGTGTATGAAACAGCGATTAAAAAAGGGAGTAAAAAAGGCAAAACTGGGTTTGCAGATTTAGTCTGGAAACCTCGCGTCCTCATCGAAATGAAAAGTCGTCAGGAAACAGACCTGAGTAAACATTATTCCCAAGCCTTTGAATATTGGACGCGAATCGTTCCAGACCGTCCTCGCTACGTTTTATTATGCAACTTTGATGAGTTTTGGATTTACGATTTCAACACCCAGTTAGATGAACCCGTTGATGTGGTTCCTTTGACCCAATTATTAGAACGAGCAAGTGCATTTGGGTTTATGGAATTGGGGAACCGAACCCCAGTTTTTCGTAACAATCAAGTTGAAATTACCGAAACCGCAGCCCGTCGCATGGGGGAGTTATTTCAAACTCTTTATCAACGGGGTGAAAAAGATGGTTTTGACCGCATCACCGCACAGCGATTTATATTGCAATGTGTCTTGGCGATGTTTGCCGAAGACCGCAATTTATTACCCAAAGATTTATTTATTTCCTGCGTTCGAGATTGTCTGAAAGGGGCAAATTCTTATGATGTTTTTGGGGGGTTATTTCGCGAAATGAATCAACCGGGAATTACTCCCGCAGGACGCTATAAAGGCGTGGATTATTTCAACGGTGGCTTATTTTCTACGATTCATGGGATTGATTTAACGCCACAGGAATTAGAATTTCTAGATGTGGCAGCTCGTCAAGATTGGAGTAAAGTTCGTCCGGCCATTTTCAGCAATATTTTTGAAGGGACGGCAAATAAAAAAGAGCGTCATACTTACGGCATTCACTACACCTCAGAAGCCGATATTATGAAAATTGTGCGTCCAACAATTAGCCGCTATTGGGAAGAAAAAATAGAAGCAGCAAATACCATCGATGCACTTAACAGATTACAACTAGAATTACAAAATTATCGCGTTCTCGACCCTGCTTGTGGTTCGGGTAATTTTCTTTATGTTGCTTACCAAGAACTCAAGCGAATTGAAAAGTCAATTCTAGAGAAAATCAGCGAACGCCGCAAGTCTAACACGCTCAATCAACAGTTACAAATGGGGTTGGTTACGCCATTACAATTTTATGGTATTGATGTTAATCCCTTTGCCGTGGAATTGGCACGGGTAACTTTGATGATTGCGCGGAAAGTAGCAATTGATAAACTGGGTTTAGGAGAAGCTGCACTACCTTTAGATTCTTTAGAAAAAAATATTATTTGTGAAGATGCTTTATTTACGAATTGGCCAAAAGCAGATGCTATTATTGGCAATCCACCCTTTTTAGGCGGTAAACACATCCGATTGGTTTTAGGCGATAGTTATGTTAACCGCGTTTTTGCAGAATTTGATGATGTGAAAGATTCGGTAGATTTTTGTTGTTATTGGTTTAGATTGGCTCACGACCAAATCAATAAAAATGAACGGGTAGGATTAGTCGGGACAAATTCAATTAGTCAAGGTAAAAGTCGGGCTGCATCGTTGGAATATATCACCCAAAATGGCGGTTATATTCACGAAGCAATTTCGAGTCAACCTTGGTCAGGAGAAGCTAATGTTCATGTTAGTTTGGTGAATTGGAGTAAGAATGATACTGACTATAAATATCTGGATAATCACAAGGTTTCACAAATTAACTCATCGCTCCAGAAAACCATAGATGTTTCTGTGGCAAAACGGTTAAAAGTGAATCAAGATAAGTGTTTTCAGGGTGTCATTCCAGTTGGCAAAGATTTTATTATTACTCCTGAAGTTGCGGCAAAATGGATTAACGAAGATATTAGAAATGAAACTGTATTAAAGCCTTTTTCAATGGGTAAAAACTTAGCTTCAGAAATCAATGGTTGTCCGGCACGCTGGATTATTGATTTTAATGATATGAGTATTGAGGATGCTAGTGATTATTTGATTCCTTTTAATCATGTCAAAACCTATGTTAAACCGCAACGAGATGGAAATCGCTCTGACTTTATGCAAAAAAATTGGTGGGAATTTGGTAGAAAACGTCCAGCCATGAGACAAGCTTTACAAGGATTATCTTATTATTTTGCTGTTCCAGAAGTATCCAAGTGGGCGATTTTTGTTCCTTGTCCTATAGAGTGGCTTCCAGGCAATAAAGTTAAAGCTATAGCTTCCGAAGATTTTTATCTTTTAGGAATTTTACTTTCTCAGGTTCATCGCGTGTGGATGCACGCTCAAAAATCAACGCTAGAAGACAGGACAGCTTACACTCACAAAACCTGCTTTGAAACCTTCCCCTTCCCCCAAAAAAACACTGCAAAAATCGTCGAACAAATCCGTCAAACCACCCTTAAACTCCATGAATATCGCAGCAAACAAATGGAGAAAAAACAATGGGGAATTACACAACTTTATAATAAATTCTTCAACGAACCGAGCAGCCAACTGTACCAACTACACCAAGACCTCGATCGATTGGTGATGCAAGCTTACTCCTTCAAACCTACAGATGACATTCTCAAAAAGTTACTGGAACTGAACTTGAATTTAGCTGAAAAAGAGAAAAAAGGCGAAACGATTATTGGCCCCTACGACCCTAATTTGGAACCAACAACCAACAACTAACAACTAATAACTACAACTCACAAAAACGGCGGGCTTGATCCGATTGGGGTTCTTGCCAAGAATAGGCAAAATGACTTACCGCTTGGATTTGGGGGGTAGCACGACGGAGGGCTTCCATTTGTTCTTCGAGGGAGGGACGATTGCCGTCTCGTCTGCCCCAGTAACCGGCGAGGGCAGGGACAACTTTGGTTTGGGATGGGGCTAACTGCACCACGCGCCGCACTTCTTCGACAATACAGTTAGGACTGCCGCAAACTGCATAAGCCATGGGATGCCATTCTAAGGAAGGAGAAAAGCGATCCCAAGGTTGTAAGCGGGAGTCATAGCCTTGTTGACCCACCCCTTGATTCGCGGTGGGGAAAAAGACGGCCCCCGCTTGCATCCCGTTGTTTTGGAAAGGACGGGCGGCCAGATCGAGAAAATCAATCACTCCCTGGGCGGCATGGGCGACACTGAGAGTCCAGAGTTGACTGCGAATGGCGTTGAGGCTGGTAGCAGAAGTGTTGCGTCCTTGCCAGTTGGGGGTGGATTCGTTGGGGTAGCGGCTTTGGACGGCGGCTAGGTCGCTGGCAGTAATTGTGCCTTTTTCGAGGAAAATCCGAATTAAATCTTGGCCTTGGCGATTTAATGCTCGTTGTAGGAGGTTTTGTTGGGAAGCAGGGCTATAAATCCATAAATCTTGGACATTGGCGGCGACGGATGCCGTACCTGAGCCGCGAGGATAGCGAATATAATCGAAGAGCATACCATCGGGACGACGACGAGCGATCGCGTTGGTCATTTGGCTGTAGTCGCTTTGGGCTTGGCGATTGTAGGGATCGATAAACAGTTGCGAGCCATCTTCGACATAGGATAGGCTGTTTTGACCTTTACCGTTACGGGCGATCGCGCTTTGGCGATCGGGCAGTAAGCCGTAATTGTAGCCAAAGTTCATCGTAAATGCCCAGGCATAAACTTTTAAGCCTCTTTCTCGACCTTTCGCGATCGCTTGGGCCAACAAATCTACATCTTCAGCCCCACTCGACCGTACCACCGATGACCAAGGGGTAGGATTATCATTTTCGGGTAATAAAACTTGGGAGTTGAAAAAAACTTCAACGTGAATTTGGTTATAGCCCTTATTCACAATATGATCTAAAACCGATTCTAAAACCCCCGGTTTGGCATCACAGGGATACAACCGCAGCCAGATCGCTTGCGTGCGCGGCCAAGTGCGCGAGCGACATTGTTCTAAATCTTGGGCGTGTCGGCGAATCATCTCTTGATAGCGGGTTTTTGCCTCTTCATTCCCCCCAAAAGCTTCTCGACGCAGAGATTCTTTTTGAGCGATTGTTGCGTCGGTAAAACGACAATAAGCGCTTGTTTGAGCCATAACCGGCGCAGTCGAGCCACTTTGTAACACTAAACTGCTACTGATTAAAAAACTCGCAATCAAGCGGCTCATTTTCCATCGTTTCGAGCCTGAATCAGTGAGTCGCATCATCTTGAAAAGCTGGTTCATAAACTTGTTGTCTTGCTAGGTTAGGGATGTTAGCTTGCTTGTGGCGTACAATCTTGGGAATCAAAGCCTCCGCAATACTGCCACTGTTTAACCCTGATTCAGATTTTGCTATATTCAAGCAAATGGTGCTTCATTCCGGCAGACCCACCGCCAGAAGCTAGATAATTTGAGGCAGTGGGCTTGGCTTATCGGGGCAGCGTTTCCCCGTCCAGCAGACCCAACGGGATATCCTATAACAAAAGGATCGGGCCGGAAAGCCCAATCCTTAGATGACGATTTTAATCGTAAATTGTGCCGTTAGCAGCGTTAAGCACCGCGTTTTAAGGCAATTTCAACCCTTCTGAATTCTTGTTTCAGCCGCTTTTTAAGCTTTTCGGGCAAAGGACGATTGCCATAGGAGCTATAATAACCCGCCAAGCTATTAACGGCGGTTTGCATAGTCGTAAAAGAGCTTAAGCCCGCATAGTTATTATTACGACGATAGCGAGCCGCATATTCATTCATTTGGTTGCGAGCTACTTCAACAACTGCACTTTTATCTGGGGCATCTTGGGGCATTTCAATGGCTTCGGTTAAATTATTCAATACCATTAAGGTATCTTCACGGTAATTGCCGGATAAACCACTGGTGTTACTATCACAGCCCATTAAGCCGATCGTCAGTACCAGAAATAAAGCAAGACAGCGAGATAAAACTGATTTTATAGACATGATTTACATTTATTTACTTTCACAGGTTTATTGAAACGATCCTACCTTGGAATGGCATTGTTCGCTAACTCCAACAGGTGGGTTGAGTTGTTCCCTGTTCCCTACAAACAACCAACAACCAACAACCAACAACCAACAACCAACAACCAAAAAAACTTGAGATCGTGAAGATTAATCATCAGGATTACCGTTACCCCCTCCTCGATCGCGTGGAGGCTTATTTTCAAACCGAAGTTGCGCCTCAAGCCAGCCGGATTGACCAAGACCCAGAGGCATTAAGGGGAGCTTGGCAGGGCTTAGGCGAGTTAGACGCTTTGGCATTGCGCGTACCCAAAGATTGGCAGGGCAAAGGCTTGAATTTGCTTGAATTTGCTTTGTTTCAGGTGGCGATCGCGCGGTATTCCGGGGCGCTAGCCTTTTTACAAACCCAACATCAAAGTGCGGGAGCGATGTTAGCCCAGAGTGAAAATGAGGGTTTAAAGCAGGAGTTGTTGCCCTATTTAGCCAAGGGGGAAATCGGCGTGGGTGTTGGGTTTTCGCAATTGCGTCGTCGCGGCGTACCGTTGATGAAGGCGAAGTCTACTTTAGAGGGATATGTTTTAGAGGGGGTAGTACCTTGGATTACCGGATGCGGCTTTTTCGATCGTTTTATTATTGGGGCGTTGCTGCCGAGTGGAGAGGCGGTATATGGGATTGTACCGTTTCAGAATTGTTGTCGTGACAACGGTGAAATTAGCCTATCTGAGCCAATGTCGTTGATGGCAATGCCCGCAACTCAAACGGTAACGGCGACAATACAGCAATGGTTTTTGAGTCGCGATCGCGTGGTGAAAATAACCCCTCCCGATGCCATTGATCAAAGCGATCGCCAAAATGTCCTGAAGCATAGCTTTTT
Organism: Spirulinaceae cyanobacterium; assembly: GCA_046541115.1. Lineage (GTDB taxonomy): Bacteria > Cyanobacteriota > Cyanobacteriia > Cyanobacteriales > Spirulinaceae > Jaaginema. Next base: position 6,998 of record JBKHDX010000155.1, read on the forward strand.
TCCCTTGGGATGCGCCAGAGCTGGATTAGATTTACTCCAAAAACAATATTCTCGAAAATCCCTACCCACCCTTCAAAATGCCTATCAAAGCTTGAATCGAGAATTAAATGATTGTCAAGGCTCTATATACCAAGCCCTACAACAACCGCCGGAATTTTGGTTTTTTGAACATCATCTTCAGTTGCGGGCTTGGGCTATTAATTTAGCCGGGCGTTGCGCTCAAGGGGCGGCGATCGCGGCTAGTGGTGCGGCCAATTTAACCCAAAATCCCCAAGAACGGGTATATCGCGAAGCTTTGATGTTTTCAGTCTTCGGGCAAACTGAAGCGGTATTAGAAGCCAGTTTAGCTCAGTTGTTACGGTTGTAAGCTCTTTGGTTGTTGGTTGTTGGTTGTTTGTAGGGAACAGGGAACACCAGAATCGATTTTTCCTCTCTCAATTGGTAATTGGTAATTGGTAATTGGTAATTTCTTCCCACTCCTCCCACTCCTCCCACTCTTCCTACTGCCCACTCCCCACTCCCTAAGAAAGCCCACTGCCCAACTTGACAGGCGATCGCAAATTCCCCTCAAAATTCATCGGCTTTTTCTGTAAACTGTAACAATCTTCCCAAAAACTTAAGCTTTAATGCGTATAATCAGTACAGGAAACTTCATAGTTTCCTTACAGTTCTTAGAGAACTGTTACAAAAATATGTAGACATAGCGCTCTAGTAATGCCTCGAATTCTGGTCATTGATGACGATCCTGCGATTTCAGAGTTAGTTGCCGTCAATTTGGAAATGGCGGGCTATGACGTAAGTCAAGCTAAAGATGGAGTAAAAGGTCAAGCGTTAGCAGTTCAGTTGCAACCGGACTTGATTATGCTCGATCTGATGTTGCCGAAAGTCGATGGCTTTACGGTATGTCAACGCCTACGCCGAGACGAACGCACCGCCGATATTCCGGTGTTAATGCTGACGGCTTTAGATCAAACTCAAGATAAAGTCGGTGGTTTCAACGCCGGGGCTGACGACTATATGACAAAGCCTTTTGAGCTAGAGGAAATGTTGGCTCGCGTTCGGGCTTTGTTGCGACGAGCCGATCGCATTCCCCAAGCCGCCAAACACTCAGAAATTCTCAACTACGGACCCCTGACTCTCATTCCAGAGCGTTTTGAAGCGATTTGGTTTGATACCACGGTTAAATTGACTCATTTAGAGTTTGAACTGTTGCATTGCTTATTGCAACGTCACGGTCAAACCGTTTCTCCGAGCGACATTCTCAAAGAAGTTTGGGGCTACGATCCCGATGACGACATCGAGACAATTCGCGTTCATATTCGCCATTTACGCACCAAACTCGAACCCGATCCCCGCCATCCCAAATACATCAAAACCGTGTATGGTGCAGGATATTGTTTAGAGTTACCCAGTAACAGCCAACTGCCCGTAGAGCCGGATTCTGCCACCGCGTAGGGTAAAGTTAGGGGAGAATGCTTGTGGCGATGCGATCGCCTTCGGGAGTGAATGGCTATGACTCACCCTAACACCTACTTATTTTTTGTACGAGATCCCCTACCCCAACCGGGCGCTCATTTAGTCCAGATTGTCCATCTAGCCAATGCTGCGGCCAATCTGGGACACAACACCGTCTTAGTTGATATCGATCGGACTCAAAAAGCCCTGAATCCGATTCAACTCCTTGCCCCTTTCCGACCCCATCGGCCGGGTGTTGCCCTCAAAAATTACTACAATCTTCAAGATAAATTGCAGGTGGCATCCCTACCGATGCCTTATCCCATTGACCGCCTTAACAGTAAGTGGACAAATTCGAGTACCATCGCCTGTAAATATTATCTCCCCGTCCATTTACGCCCCCAGACTCGCTTGGTTCACAGTCGCGACTGGAATTTTGTCAAAGCGGCGGTTAAACAGGGCATCGCGGCGATCTACGAGCGAGATCATTACGAAAGCAAACGCTACGAACCTGAAATCGTCAATAGTCCTTTATTTCAAGTCACGGTAACGGTGGCCGATCCGGTGCGAGAGGATTTGATTCGTAATGGAATGCCCCCCGAAAAAGTGATTAAACTGCACAACGGTTTTAATCAACTGTTTTACACCCGTCAAACGGAAGCGGCAAAAGCATGGCGATCGCAATTATTAAAAACAGAGGGCGATCGCCTGGTGGTATATGCCGGGGAGTTAGTACGGTTCAAAGGCATCGATCTAATCCTCGATCTAGCCCCCCATTTACCCCAAGTTACCTTTGCCTTTGCCGGGGGATCCCCCTCGCAGCTTGAAGCTTATCAACAAAAAATTCGCGATCGCAACCTGACGAATATTACCTTACTCGGCTATTTACAACACCATCGCCTCGCCAGCTTACTCCAAGCCGCCGATGCCCTCATTTACCCTCATTTATCCGGGGAAGCGGCGAGTTTCACCTCTCCCATGAAACTCTTTGACTATATTGCCGCCGGTCGTCCCATTGTCGCCACTCAAATCGAACCCCTGCAAGAATTTGCCGATTCTCCCTTAATCGCCGCTTGGTGCGAACCCGACAGCCCCACCGCCTTTGCTGAAGGGTTAAAAGCCGTTTTGAGTCGCTATGGAGATTGGACTCCCGATTTTATGAGCGATCGCGACTTGGTGCAGAAATATTCCTGGGAATACCGCATTCAACAAACCCTGAATCATGTAGCCGCACCCTATCGTCCCGGTTAATCGAACTCTGAGGGAAAGCGAGGAGGCCGATGCGGCAGTTTCCGATAATTTTTGCCAGGGCTAGGGGCAGAATAATTGAAAAGCTATCTCGTAGGATAATAGATGAAAACCCAGTCTTATGTAGGGCTTGCTGAAAAACTCAAGAACCGACAAAAGTTGTGGATTGTCGCTTCCCCAGACAACTGGATGAACACAACGGAACTCCAAAAGCGATTACACTTGATCGCAGGGGCATCTCGAAGTGAAGTCCACCGATCGCCGCTCATTGATAATTTAATCAATTGTAGTGGTTTGCGGTTTTAAAGGATTTGGAGCTATCTTTTATGGATGTCCCGACTTGATAATGTTGCGCCTATTTCCTATTCACCGTCCTGCTGCTCAGGTCGATATCAGTTCCAGTGTCAGGTTAATCGAAACAAATTTAATTGTTAGCGCGGTGATCGATCGTAACCTTTGTCCCAAGCCCGATGCGGTGAATATGCCAGTGGGGATTCTAGATGTACATCCTCTAGCAACCGCGAGGGATGCCTCGTTTATAAATGCAACCTGTATGGCCCTCGAACAGATTAATCAGTGTGGGGGCATTTTAGGACGCAGGATTCAACCGATCGCGGTCGCGGGGGACGACGATCCCGAACCTTGGTGTCGAGACATCCAAGAATTACTCAAAATGGGGGTAAAGACCTTTTTTGGGGCTTGTTCTTCAGAAATCCGCCAAGCCCTGATCCCGATCTTAGAAGCGGATGGCGGCTTGTTGTGGTACGCGAAGCGTTACGAGGGCTTAGAACATTGCTCGCAGATTTTTTATACCGGGGCTTGTCCCAATCAATACATCGAACCCGCGATCGCCTGGATACAGCAACAACAATATCAAAAAATCTATCTCCTCGGCAGCGATTCCCTACTGGCCAAAACCATCAATCATTTGTTGAAGGTACAACTTAAACAAGCCGGGTTACAAACCATCGGGGAAAATTATCTCTCCCTAGAAACAACAGATTTTGGCGGCGCGATCGCGCGGATTCGCACCCGTAAGCCCGATTTAATCATTAATACTCTCAATAAGGCGGCCAATCTCAGTTTTTATTCTCAATATCACCAAGCCCAGTTAAGTTATCCGAGTTTGGCGGTGAATCTCAATGAAGCGGAAATCGCCCAAATCGGGGAAAGCGTTTGCCACCATTACACCGTGGCTAATTATTTTCCCAGTTTGACCGAAGCGGTCAATCAAGAATTTATCCAAAGGTATCAAGAGCAATGCCATCCAAGGGAGATTGCCACCGAAATGAGTGCCGCCGCTTATCGCCAAGTTTACCTTTGGCAGCAAGCCGTCGAACTCGCCAATACCTTTGCCATCGACCGAGTGCGAATCGCCGCCTATGGTCAAAGTTTAGCGGCTCCGGGGGGGTTAGTCACCCTCATGCCCAATCATCACCTCAAACAACCCTGTTATCTCGCGCAAATTCAACCGGGAGGGCGTTTAGCTTGGCAAAACCTGAATCAACGAGCGATCGCGCCCCTACCTTGGCTCGGAACCGAAGCCGCCACCTTTAAAACCTCTGACATTTTACTTGAAGTCATTGCCGAAATTTCCCACTGGATTCGCCATAGCCAAGAACTCGAAGAACGCTCCGAATATGCGGCAGACCTCGAAAACGCGATCGCCCAACTCATGACCGAAGCCACCGCTTACCAGCAAATCGAAACGGTCATGCAGGATTATGGCACCGAACTGCGGGCCTTGTTTGCCGCCATGACCGATACAGTCTTTGTCACCGACGCTCGCGGCGTAATCCTCAAAATTGCCCCCACCCACCCCAACAACCCTCACAAGCCCGATACCAGCACGATCGGTAAAAGTTTGGAGGATATTTACGCCCCCGAAACCGCCGCAGCTTTGCGAGGTTATTTGCAGCAATCCCTAGCAAACCAAGAAACCGTTAGCTTTGAAATCTGCTTGCATCAAGGGCAATATTGCGATTTTAACCCTCAATTGCCCCCTTGGGTGACCGAGAACCCAGAAACCCAAGCGGAACTTTGGTTAGCGGCGAGTTTATCCCCGGTGAATCAAAATGCTGTGGTGTGGGTGGGACGGGATATTACCGAACGCAAATTTATCGAACAAGCCCGAGAGCGCGATCGCCAAGAATTAGAGTTACAATTTGCCGAACGTACCGCCGCCCTGATTGTGTCGAGCGATCAGTTGGTTAATGAAATTGTCGAACACCAACAAGTGGTGCGAACCCTGCAATCAACTCGCGACCAACTGCAAGCGGTGTTAGATGCCGTTCCGGGGATTGTATCCTGGATTAGCTCGGATTTACGCTATTTAGGAGTCAATCGCCATCTCGCGCAAACCTTTGGCCTCCCCTGCGAAAACTT
>JBKHDX010000156.1:0-11980 GCA_046541115.1 Spirulinaceae cyanobacterium
TATCAGCAAACCACGTTGTTCGGGCTTGTGCTAGGGTAGCAGCAAATCGCCTAACTGCCAAACACAAAGGCAGAAAAGTCAAAGGATTTAAACCCACTAGCTTTGACTGCGATGGTCGCACCTTTCGATTTATCGAGGAAGGTTGGATGGTTAGCATCAGCACCGTTGGCAAAAGAGCTAAATTAGCACTCAGGGCCAGCACTTATCATCGCGGCAAACTCAAAGGCAAAAAGCCCACCTCTGCTCAAATCTGCCAACACCGTGATGGGGATTGGTACGTTCACATCCAACTTAAGGATGACGCACCCAAGCCCATCAAATCAGATAAGGTAATTGGTGTGGACTTCGGCAGAAGGGATATTGCCGTAACCAGTACCGAACAAACTTGGTCTGGGAAACAGATTCAAAACAATTTAACTGGAATCCGCGAACGAACCAACAAAGAGCATCGGGAGTAAGACCGAAAGAAGGCGGTCAAATTCCCGATGCTCTTTATCAATTGCGGACTTTCTTGGAGTACAAGGGACTTAAAGAGGGAGTAGAAGTCATTGCTATTCCTCCCGCCTATACCTCGCAAACGTGCCACAAATGCCTGCATCTGGGCATGAGGGGTGGTAAGTCTTTCCGATGTACTAATCCTCAATGTCAACATCAAGGCGATGCGGATGTAAATGCGGCTAAGGTAATTGCACTGTGGGGCTGCTCTGTAAACCAGCCCGGAGGCTCGAAGTTATTGTCTTGTACGATAATTCCAGGGCTACTAAAAGCCAAGGGCGCAATAGGCGCGAGGTTGTTTACAACTAAGCCGAAATTACGCTGAATAAATTACGCTTAAATAGTGGAACCTTTTTCCGATAATGAACTGGTTGTTTGTTATGGGTTGTTGGTTATTAGTGATTGACTTCCCGACGGCCTCAATAACTGATAACTGATGACTGTTTACTGACAACTGACCTGTAAACCGACCCAAACTAAGCACGATATGTACGGCGATCCTCCTCGTTCTAAACGCTTTCCGAGAGTTCCCTCTGACCGCAGAATTTATGCCTTTGTCATTGATTTCGCGATCGCGTGGTTGCTCGGCTCCCTCGCCGCCAACTGGTTTGCTCAAGGGTTTATTTTCTTCGTCGTTTGGATCATCTCACGAGTCGTGGTGGTTTCCAAAAACCAAGGCCAAAGCTTAGGCGCTTGGTTAATGGATATCAAAGTGTTAAGCTTGCGCTTCCGACGAATTCCCGATCTCGTCACCCTCTCTCGTCGCGAAGCCATCGTTGGCGGTTGCGCGACTTTAGCCATGCTCGGCCTCAACCAAGTCTTGCTCAATGCTTTTACAACCCTCCTCTTAATCGCTCCCCTGTGTGCCGATTGCGGCGTGGCTTTTGCTGATGAAGACTACAATCAAGCCTTTCACGACCGCTTTGCCGACACAGTAGTTGTCCCCACCAAGCGCGGCTTTTCTCTCGATTTACGAGTCCGCCGTATAGTTGATGAATTATCCGATCGTATGCGAAAATAGTAAATTGTGTTTTTTTACAAAAGAGTAGCGCAAATTTATGGCTAGTAAGAAGGGCGTTAGACTAATTATTACCCTCGAATGTACCGAATGTCGCACCAACTCCGACAAGCGCTCCAACGGCGTGTCTCGGTACACCACCACAAAAAACCGTCGCAATACCACAGGACGCTTAGAACTCAAAAAGTTCTGCACCCACTGCAATAAGCACACCGTTCACAAAGAAATTAAGTAAATTAATCCCACGACGGCATTTTTAAACCCAGTTTGCGATCGCGCAAACAATTACTTTCATCTTCTGTCCCGTACCGAATCATTCCTTCAAAAAATACCTATGGCTTACTATCGCAAACGTTTATCTCCCATCAAACCCGGCGACCCCATTGATTACAAAGATGTGGAATTGCTGCGGAAATTTATCACCGAACGGGGCAAAATCTTACCCCGTCGCATTACCAACCTGACTTCTCAGCAACAAAAAGACCTCACCACTGCCATCAAACGCTCTCGCTATTTGGCTTTATTGCCTTACATCAATAGCGAGGGTTAATGTTCCTTTCCCCTAACCCTAGAGCGCTTTGAGGATGCGCTCTAGTGTTTTTTTGAGCAAGTTAACCCCTCCTCATCGCCTCGTCCCTCAAAATGCCGCCACAGGGATAGACTAGGTGTTAGGGTAAACATATTAATGTACTTCACAAAACACAAAAGTTGGTGGATAAGGGAAGCTTAATCGAATTTAGACAACAAGGAGAACGTCGTTTAGCCGTCGCCGAGCGGCCCGAAGGGAAGAAAAACTGGATCGTCGTAGACGAACGGGGCCAGTCGTACTCCCTTCGTTCTCAACGAGTGGAGTACGAAGTTAAATCCGGCCCTTACAAACCCAGTGATATTCCGGCTTTTTGGACTGAGGTACAACCCTATCTCGATCCATCCAGTTTAGAAGTGGCTTGGGAGTTTTTAGCCGAAGAAGGCACAGCCGTTGACGCGGCCGAACTCTCACAACTGCTGTTTTCCGAACAAAATCCTGCTAGTTGCTACGCTGCACATTTATTGCTGGCAGAAGATAAGATTTACTTCAAAAAGAAAGCGGATGCTTACGAACCGCGGCCGGCGAGTCAGGTCGAAGAAATTAAGCATCAACTGGAAGTTGAAGCCCAACGTCATCGAGAAAAAGAAGAATTTTTCGAGCGTTTGCGGCAAGCGTTGACGGGAAAAACCGTGAATTGGCAAGACAGCGATCGCCCTCCCTTAGAAGCCTTGGAAAAGCTGGCGTTGTATCCTGACCAAAATCATCGTTTAGCCCAAGAAATATTAGCAGCCCTGGAGCGGAACCCAACCCCCCAGGCTGCTTTTGAGCTACTGGTGGAATTGGGTCAGTGGACAATCCACGAAAACCTGTTCTTGCGCCGTAGCTCCTATCCCATGCAATTTTCGCAAAAGGTGCTTGATGTGGCGCAACAACGTTGGCAATCTTCCTCTGTATCCGATCGCGATCCAGACCGTCTGGATTTAACCCATCTTAAGGTTTATACCATTGATGACGAAAGTACCCGCGAAATCGATGATGGTTTGAGCGTAGAGTACGGTGAAAATGGTACAAAACGTTTATGGATTCATATTGCCGATCCGACTCGCTTAGTCAACTTAGGTGACGAACTCGACCTCGAAGCCCGCCGTCGCAGTACCAGTTTATATCTCCCCACCGGCACCGTCTCAATGTTTCCGTCCGAGTTGGCCACGGGGCCAATGAGCTTAATTCAAGGGCAGATTTGTCCGGCGTTGAGCTTTGGAGTCACCCTCGATGCAGAAGGCGCGATTCAAGATTTTACGATTCATGCCAGTTGCATCAAACCCACTTATCGCCTGACTTATGACGATGTGGACGAGATGCTAGAGTTGGGGGTACGGGCTGAACCGGAAATCGAAGTTTTGGCTCAAGCGGCCCGGTTGCGATCGCAATGGCGTAGTTCCCAGGGTTCGATTAATATTCGGATGCCGGAGTCGTCGATTAAGGTCAAAAACGACGATGAAATTATTATTGAATTGCTAGACGATTCGCGATCGCGCCAACTGGTGGCAGAAATGATGATTCTCACCGGAGAAGTCGCGGGTCGTTATGCCCAAGAACATAACATTCCCCTCCCTTTTCGCGGCCAACCACAACCGGAACTCCCCAGCGACGAAGAACTCTTAGTCCTTCCGGCGGGTTTCGTGCGCTTTTGTGCCTTACGCCGTTGTATGCCCCGCAGCGAAGTGGGAATTGCCCCTTCTCGTCATGCGGGCTTGGGTCTAGAGCTTTATACCCAAGTTACCTCTCCCATTCGCCGCTATACGGACTTACTCGCCCATTTCCAAATCAAAGCCCATCTGCGGGGTGAAGAACTCCCCCTCAACGCCGAGGAACTCCAGGAAATTATCTACAGCGTCTCGGCTTCGGCCTATGAAGCGACTCTCGTTGAACGACAAACCAATCGTTACTGGAGTTTGGAATATTTGCGCCGCCATCCCGATCGCATCTGGCCCGCCATGGTGTTACGCTGGTTGCGCGAAGATGAGGGTTTGGCGTTGATCTTAATTGAAGATTTGGGATTGGAACTGCCCCACCGGTTTACCCGACCGGTTTATTTGGGCGATCGCCTCGATGTTCAAGTGAGTAGCGCCGATCCCCGTCAAGATATTATCCGCTTCCGCGAACCCGTTGCGGCAGAGGAGGCGGTTTCTTAGGGAGCTTCTTCAGTCATCAGTCATCAGTCATCAGTGTTTTGGGCAATAGGCAGCTTTTTCAGTCATCAGTCAACAGTCATCAGTCATCAGTTTTTTGGGCAGTCGGGGAAGAATGGGAAGAAATGACCAATAACCAACAACCAACAACCAATGACAAATAGTCATCAAATTGTTTATTTACAACGAGACGATCATCGCCTTTATGGAGAGGTGATTCAAACGATCGCAACCCGTCAGATGTTGTGGGTGCGTCCGTTGTTGTTGGATAGGGCAGGTCAAGTTTACGATCTGCGGCAGACAGCAGATATCGTTTGGCCGATGAGTTTATTTCAACCCGCCCTCGATACAGAGGTCATTCCCCTTTTAGCGCAACTCCAAGAGTTTGAAGGTAAATTTACACCCCCTGCGATCGCCCGTCAACACCTGCATATTTTTCTGCATCAGGTGTGGCAAAACCAAGAATCTACTGCGTCTTAGTTCTTAGTTCTTTGTTCTTTGTTAGTCTAAGAACAGCGATCGCCTGGGTAAATATAGCCCTCAATATTCGCTTTTTCGTAACCGGCATTGGCTAACTGTCTGGGAAGCGTCGTCACAGTGACGTTATCTTGACGATTGGCTTGCCACCACACCTCTAACGGAATCGTACCGGGAACGGGGCGTAAAAACACATAACCTTCGATCCGAACTTCACTATAACCTGCATCAATTTGGGCGCTACGCAGGGCAGTAGAAGCGACTGAGGCGTTATCCTGACGTTGAGAGTTCCAGTAGAGGTAAAGCGGGGCGGTTTCCGGTTGAGGATTCGCCAGCAAACAGCCTTGTACGCCTAATTCTTGATAACCGGATTCGAGTTGGGCGTTACGAGATTCGCGGCTGGCAACGCTGGCAGCATCAGGGCGATCGCTATTCCAATATAAAGATAAAGGAATTAAGGGTTGGGCTTGGGCTAGGGGAGAATGAGTAACGATCGCGATCGCAGCCCCACTCATTGCCAGTAAGACAGAACTCAGTTTCATAAATTAAGGGTAGGCAAAACCAATAGTTCAGACAACTAAGACGACCTCAAACCCTAGAAAGTTCCTGATTTTGGGGAAATAGGGGAAGTTCAATCGTAAATTCAGTACCGCTTTCGGGTTGGGAGTGACATTTTAACTGACCGTTATGTTTTTCTGTGATGATTTGATGACTAATAGACAGTCCTAAACCCGTTCCTTTTCCCGTTGGCTTGGTGGTGAAAAATGCCTCAAAAATGCGATCGCGCAAATCGGGTGGAATGCCCATCCCATTATCGCCGATCCGAATAATTACGCAATTTTCTTTACATTCTGTATTTATACGGATTGTGGGCTTGAAATTACCTTTTTTTTGCTGAAGGGAATCTTCGATCGCATCAATACCATTAGCTAATAAATTCATAAAAACTTGACTGAGTAAGCCGCCATAAGCAGGCAAATTTTGAGGCAGTTCGCCATAATTTTTAATGACTTGAATTTCTGGACGATCTTCTGTTGCTTTCAGGCGATGTTCTAATAATCGCAGCGTCGAATCCAAGGTTTTGTGAATATTAACTCCTTGCCGTTTTTGATCGTTGAAATGAGAAAAGTTCCGCAAAGACTGTACAATTTGGTTAAGACGCTCTGCCCCAATTTTTATAGATGTCAATAGCTTAGGAAAGTCTTCTCGTAAAAATTCTAAATCGATGGCTTCGGCTTGAGCCGTCACCGCAGGAATCCCCTCAGAACAATGGGTTTCATAACAACCGATCAAGCCCATTAAGTCTTGAGCATATTCTTCGGCAGGAGCAATATTACTATAAATAAAACTAACAGGATTGTTGATTTCATGGGCAATCCCTGCTAAAAGTTTACCCATACTCACTAATTTTTCACTTTGAATAAGTTGACTTTTAATTTGCTTTAAATACTCGGCTTGAGCTTGATATTGCCGTTCTTTTTCTACTTGAGCGGCGGCAGCTTCTTTATACGCCGTAATATCAAAAGCATATCCTTCATAATAAAAATTATTATTTTTATCTTTAAGAGCTTGAGCGCTGAAACTCAGCCAAATGATAGTGTTATCGCGGCGTTGTCTTGCGATTTCAAAATTAGTAACTTTTTGTTCTTGATTTAATTTTTCTAAAAAGAGTTTATTTTGTTGAGAATCGACCTCAAATCCAGGGCGCGATTCTACTCTGTCTGCTAAAAAACTGGCCGGACTTTCGTAGCCATGCCATTGAGCAAAACAAAGATTAACATTTAAATATTGACCCGTCGCCGACAAACGAAAAATCCCAATGGGTACATTTTCCCCAAAAGGATCGTTCGGTGATGCTCGGTTAGCCCCAGAGGTCTGAAAATCCGCTGATGGGGGCCAAGAAAAAGAAGGAATGATATGTTCTTCAGAAGATGATTCTGAGGAATAAGGCGGCTGAGAGCGAGGATAAATCACTGGATCGCGATCGTTATACATTTTTTAAAATTAAGACGATAGTGGCCATTCTCTTTAATTGTGGCGCTCCCACCCGAAAAATTCCGCGATCCCACTCAGGACTTATTGTGATTTTATACCGTAATGGATGCGATCGCGATCGCTTAAATTCTGCGATCGTCTTTTCCTCAGTCAATGAAGATTATTATCTACTCAAAAAAATAAAAGCTTAAGGAAATAACCCAAGAAAGAGGGAAAAGAGGTAAGGCAATCGTCCCTGGGATAAATTTGGAGAGAACCCCCAAACAAATGCCAAAATAAGAAAAGATAAGTCTCTCTTGATGAACAAAAGGATAAAGTAAGCAATGTGGCAAATGGTTGACCTACGGCAATGCTGGATAGCAGTGGTTCAGAACAATAGTCAACACCTTTGGCAAGGAGCGTTATTGAGCGCGGTCGCCCCCTTCATCGCAGTTTTGCCAGCGATCGCGCAAAACAACTGGCAATTTGACCCCAATACTGCCCAACTTGAAATGGTACTAGACACAGCCATTACCCCCAGTTACTACCTCAATCTTAGCCCCCCTCGTATTATTATCAATCTCCCCAACAGCGATCTCTCAGCCACCGAAATGCCTCAAACCTATCCCGGTGCTGTCCAAAGTATTCAAGTTTTCACCTCAAATCAAGACGCACAGCTTGTTCTCAACCTCGATCCGAGTGTTATCCTGGCACCGCAACAAATTCAACTACAACGTTTTGAAACCAACACCGGGGATTATCGCTGGGTTTTGCAGCCTTCGATTGCCCAAGTCGAAATTTCCTCACCCCCCCCACCCCCGCCGACCCCTTCTGTAACCCCACCGACTCAACCTTCTATCCCAGTTATCCAATTCGGCCAACCCTTACCCTCATCTTCTCGTCGTCCCACGCCGTAAGAGAGTCCCCCTAATGTGCTTTCTTTGTCTCACGCGATCGCGCCTTACCGTTAAACCCTTAATGCATTGATCATGACTGAGCTACAGTTACGCATCCACATAGAAGGAAAACCTGAAAGCACAGTCAGGGTTGCTCAAGATGAATATATTATCGGTCGCTTACCCGAATGCGACCTTTGTTTACCTTATTCCGAAATTTCCCGTCAACATAGTCGCATCTACCGCAACGCTCAAGGCCATTGGCAAATCGAAGACCTCGGCAGCACCAACGGCACCATCTTAAATCAACAAGAACTGAATCGGGTTCATCCCCTCACCTCCCGCGATGTCATTCAAGTCGGCAATGTCTTCCTCTCGGTGTATATCCTAGAATCCCGTCGCAGCCAACCCCCCAAACCCCCCGAAGCGAACTCTCCCGGTCAAACCATCCTCCGCAACGCTGAAGAACTCCAACGACAATGGATCAAAGTCGAAGACAGTGACGACAGCGACACCCAAACCACCCATCAGCGAGCCATTTCTCGTCTGAAATACCTCGTAGAAATCGCCAAAGACCTCAACTCCGCCGAATCCCTCGAAGCCATTTTCGAGCAAGTGCAAGCCGTTGTCTTTCGGGAACTCACCAACATTCAACGCCTCGCCTTATTGGTAGATGTCGAAGGAAACGGCCATCTCAAACTCATGGATGCGGCAGCCCGCAACGAACTCCCCGACGCAACCTCCACCTACAGTAACAGTTGGATTGGGCGGAGTATTTGCGAAAAAGTCTTTCGGGAAAAAGTCGCCATCAAAAGCGTAGACGCACAACAAGACAAACGCTTTGAAGGGGAACAAAGTATCCTGGTTAAAGGCATTCGCGGCGCATTAGCCGTTCCCCTGTGGGACACTAACAAAGTCGTTGGCGTGTTATATGCCGATGCCAACCTCACCCTCAAAGGCAGCGACGCTTCCAACGACGAAGATTTAAGCTTCTTTTCCACCCTGGCTAACCTTGTTGCCTACAGCGTCCAGCGTTGGTTGCTGACCCAAAAACTCCAAGGAGAAGCCAAAATCCGCCAACAACTCGAACGCTATCACTCTCCGAGTGTCGTGCAGCAACTTATGGCGGTGGGCGCACTCGAAAACGGTCGCATCAAGCCTGTAGAAGCCGATATGAGCATCATCTTCGCAGATTTGGTCGGTTTTAGCGAAATGTCAGAACGCATGACTCCTTCGGGCATTTCTGAACTGCTGAATCGCTTTTTTGAAGAAATGCTGCAATCGGTTTTTGCGGCGGGGGGAACCCTCGATAAATTTATTGGCGATTGTATTATGGCCTTTTTCGGCGCACCCGAACCGCAAATGGATCACGCCGATCGCGCCGTTCGAGCCGCTATGGGAATGCTCGATCGCCTCGATCGCCTTAATGCCAATAAAGTTTGGCCCGAACCCCTACAACTCCGTATTGCCATTAACAGCGGTCGCGCCGTAGTCGGGGATGTCGGCAGCACTCAACGGGTCGATTATACCGTGTTGGGGGGAACGGTGAATGTCGCCGCCCGCATGGAAGGCATCTGTCCGCCGAGTGAATGCGTGATTTCAGAAGCCACTTATCGCCGCTTGCGCCATCGTGAGGGCTTTATTCTCACCGGAGAACACCGTTTTAAAGGCATCGACCGTCCCATTAAGGTTTTTCAATCCCAACGACACAATAGTTCCGATCGCCATGTGTCTTAGTCATTGGTTATGAGTCATTGGTCATTGGTCATACTAAATCCGGTTTCGATACACCTTCTATCCCGTTAACCCGCCCACGGATTGAAATCCTCCGGCTAACGCGGTAAAGTCTGCCTTCGCAGACTAGAAAATAGGTGGGTTGTGGTAAGCGGATTTAGTATCATTTGTTGTTAGCGTTTCCGTGTAACTGGTCATTCGTGTTAAGTAGGGGCGGGGTTTCCCCGCCCAAGTTTACGTTTTAGCAACGCGATCCCATCGTCCTAACCCTAACTAACCCTAAAGTTGAGATTGTATAGCGCTACGATCGTGGCTTGGGACATTAAGAATAGGCTCAAAGCTATCTTATAGTGGGCGATGCCCACCCTACACAATGTCCTAATGTTTGGCTGTAGCGCTATACCCACAGAACCTCACCTACAAAGATTGAGGACTTTCTCGACATAGAGATTGCATAGCTTAACTTGTCACCAATAACCAACAACCAACAACAAAATGAAGCGATATCGAGAACCCCGCCACAACTTGGTTTTATATCATCTGTTGAAATGGTCTACCGTCAGCCCGCTACTGCATACTTATTTTCGCGGACGCATTGAGGGGGCGGAAAATGTCCCCCTAACCGAGCCGATTATTGTGGTTAGCAATCATGCCAGTAACTTCGACCCGCCCATTGTATCGAACTGCGTGGGTCGTCCGGTGGCATTTATGGCCAAGCAAGAACTATTCAATGTTCCGATGCTGAGTCGCTTAATTCGTTGGTATGGGGCTTACCCCGTGAAACGTAATGCTGTCGATCGTAGTGCCATCCGCGCCACTTTAGCTGCCTTAGAAGCAGGTTGGGCGGTGGGGATGTTTATCCAAGGGACGCGCCGGGAAGACGAGAAAATTACCGATCCCAAAGTGGGGGCGGCTTTGATTGCAGCTAAAGCCCAAGTGCGGTTACTCCCGGTAAGTTTGTGGGGAACGGCTCAAATTGAGCAGAAACCGCCCCTTCCCAAACCCGTTCCGATTACAATTCGCATTGGAGAAGCGATCGCGCCCCCCCTTTCTACCAATCGCCAGGAATTAGAAAAAGTAACCCAACTTTGCGCCGATAGGATTAACCAACTCCACGCTTTAGGTCGCTAACGCACTTCAACCTGTTCGGTAGGTTTTTCGGCATCGTAGTAACCGCTTTTCATCCGTTGGGCAATTTTTCCGAGGGAATCTTCCCCGGTAATCAAACGCGCACCGCGGCCGCGAGTAAAGTAGTTCCAACCCCACTGCAACATCACCGTTAATTTATTATCAAACTCGATTAAGTAGTAAATGTGGGCAAAGACCCAAGCCAGCCAAGCGATAACGCCCGTGAGTTTCACAAAGCCTAAGTCTACAACAGCCGAGTTTTGACCAATTACCGCTAAACTGCCGTAATCTACATACTGAAAAGGCGGTAATGTATCCCCTTGCAGTCGTTTTTGGATCAGTTTGGCGAAATATTGACCTTCTTGCATGGCGACAGGGGCAACACCGGGAAGGGGGCGATCGCCTTGATGGGGGAAGTTGGCCAAATCCCCAATTACAAAAATATCCGGATAATTGGCTAAACTTAAATCCGGTTCGACCACAACGCGGCCCGCGCGATCGAGTTCGGCTCCGGTGCGTTCGTGAATTACTTTCCCTAACCGCGAAGCTTTGACCCCGGCAGCCCATAAAATGGTTTCGGTAGGAATAACCTCCTCTTGGTTTTCGTGGCGTACTGTGACGGCATTTTCGGCGACATTGGTCACCATAGTTTGGGTGCGAATGGTAACGCCGAGTTGTTCTAAGTCTGCTTGAGCGCGAGCCGATAAATCTGGCGCATAAGGGGGTAAAACCCGGTCTAAGCCTTCAATTAAGATAATTTTGGCGGCGGTGGTGTCGATGTTGCGGAAGTCCTTTTTTAAGGCTCCGTGGGCGATTTCCGCGATCGCGCCTGCTAATTCTACCCCCGTGGGGCCGCCGCCGACAATTACAAAAGTCAGCCAAGCTTGACGGCGTTGGGGATTGCTTTCTTTTTCTGCGGCTTCAAAAGCAGCAAAAATTCGCCGCCGCATTTCTAAGGCATCTTCAATGGTTTTTAAGCCGGGGGCGTAGTGTTTCCATTGATCGTTACCAAAGTAGTGATGACTGACTCCTGTGGCGATCGCGAGGGTGTCGTAGTGCATTTCCCCATCGGGTAGAATCACCTTTTTCTCATCGGGATCGATGTCGATGACTTCATCAAGTAGCACTTGCGTATTTTTGTTGTTGCGTAACACTAACCGCAATGGTGACGAAATATCCGCAGGGGAAACGGTTCCGGTGGCGACTTGGTAGAGTAAGGGCTGAAACAAGTGAAAGTTACGCTTATCAATAACTTTAACTTCGACGGGCGCACGGCCTAGGGCTTGGGCTGCATACAGTCCCCCAAAGCCACCGCCAACGATGACGACGCGATGTTGAGATTGCGAGTTATGACGATCGACCATGAACGCATCCATTAATATATGTTTAAGTTGTTATTCTACTGGGTTTTAGTTTAAAGGAACTCCTACTCTGGGGGCGTAATTCGGCAGTGGGCTTTTCAGTCATCAGTTATCAGTTATCAGTAATCAGTTTTTTTTAGCAGTGGGCAGAAGCAACAACCAATAACCAATAACCA
>JBKHDX010000157.1:0-11843 GCA_046541115.1 Spirulinaceae cyanobacterium
CTTACGGCGGCGCGGGGTCGCTCGTCTTACGGCGGCGCGGGGACGGGCGCGCTTGTTTGTTGTTTGTTTTTCGTTTTGGATGAGATCGGTTGTTCCCCAGAAAGATGTCAGAAACTTAGTCTTAGAGTTGCCTTCAAAAATTAGCTCAAAGCTATAAATAGAAAGCATTACAGTCTCTAAAAAGCCGATTTAAGTTTCGCGCGAGAGTTTTTTGGGCAGTAGGCAGCTTCTTCAGTTATCAGTTATCGCCTCAACAGTCATCAGTGTTTTGGGCAGCCTTTTCAGTAATCAGTAATCAGTAATCAGTAATCAGTTTTTCGGGCAGTGGAGGAATGAGGAATGAGGAATGATGAATTATGAGTTATGAATGGTCAAATATAGGCGTGTAGGAACGCTTTTTCCCCTGTTGGGGGAGGAAATGACCAATGACCAATTACCAATTACCAATGCTGAGATTTGGGTACGAAGCCTAACCAACAACCAATAACCAATAACCAATAACCAATAACCAACAACCAATAACTAAAACCAACCGAGCGAGATCGCGCCTAAAATTAAAATCCCAAACAATAAGCGATACCAGACAAAAACCCAAGTGCTTTGGCGTTTGAGAAATTCAATCAGCCAAGCGATCGCGAGGTAAGAAAATAAAGCCGAAGAAAGAGTCCCCACAAACAAGGGTATTGCTTGTGTCCGATTGAGACCATCTTGCAAGACACTAATAAATTCTACAATTCCGGCCAAGGTAATGGCCGGGATGCCGAGGAGAAATGAAAAACGAGCCGCCGTCGAACGCTCCAACCCCTGAAACAAACCCGCCGTGATGGTCGAACCCGATCGCGAAACTCCCGGAATCAACGCTAGAGCTTGCGCGAAGCCCATTAAAATCCCGGTTTTAGTATTTAAGTCATCAAAGCCTTTTTTGCGGCTACCAAGCTGTTCTGCGAGGCCGAGTAAGATGGCCATAACCATTGAGGCGATCGCGATCGCGGTCATACTCCGCAACGGCGAGTTATCGAAATCTGGCACAAAAACTTTGAGCAGCAAGCCAAAAAAGACAATGGGTAGGGTTCCCACCGCAATTCCTAAGACGATGCGAAAAGATTGGTTTTGGTAATCCGATTGTCGAATCGCCGCGATCGCCTCTCGGTTGAGAGTGGCAATATCCTGCCAAAAATACCATAACACCGCCGCAATACTGCCCAGTTGTATCACCGCCGAAAACGCTGACCCCGGATCCCCCCATCCGATAAATACTGGCACTGCTTTGAGGTGAGCGGTGCTGCTAATGGGTAAAAACTCTGTCAAGCCTTGAACTGCTCCTAATATAATCGCTTGCAGCCAATTAAATTGAGCCACCGTCGTTGGGGAAACTGCTTCGGGAAGGGTTCCGGCGATCGCCATTCCTTTGAGCATCCAGGCTGTCCCAAAGCCCCAACCCCCGAATCCAAGCCAATACCAAGATGAACGCATGAGAGTCTAGACTCTAAAATTTTCGCTTTTCAATCTTAGTGGGTTGTTAGGGATTTGTCCTCAAATCTTTAATCTTCCTTTCAATCGGTTATCCCCTAGGGGGGGATACTGGAAATTCATGTTACACTAAAAGATGTAAAGATAAGTAAACAATATTAACGCCATTGCGGATTTGAATTTCTATATTTTTTTATGATCTCGCCAACTTCCGACTATTCCAATCCAGTTTCCCTCCCGCGCTATCGTTCCCAGGGCGATCGCACATCTGGCCAGTTATGGATGATTCTTGGGGTTTCTGCCTTTTTAGTCTCAGTTCCCGTGTTCGCTCAAGCCCCCTTGGTTAGACAATGGCCTGGGGTAAGCTTAATATTGACGGGGTTTTGGTTTGCCCTAGGGGGTATGTTACTGCGTCGTCCTCAGCAACGCCTGTGGGGGGATATCACCATCGGTTTTAGTTGGAGTTGGTTAGCTGGATCGATTTACTGGGGCTGGTTTCGGGCCGAACCGTTGATTCATTTGCCCATCGAAGCGATCGCCTTACCGATTGCTTTGTGGGGATTGTATCGTCACCACGATCGGTTTAAAGTCGGTAACTTTTTCTACTTAGGGTCTTTGTTAGGAACAGTGATTACTGATATTTACTTTTATTTAAATCGCGTTATTCCCTATTGGCGAGAAGTGATGGAAGTCGAACCCAACGAAGCCATTGACGTGTTGCATCAAGCTTGGTTACAAATTCAAAATCCTTGGGGATTGTGCAGTGGTTTGTTACTCGCCGGGGTACTTTTAGCCGTAGGATTGCGATCGCTGAACTCACCGCAGCTCCATTGGTGGGCCTTTGGGGGAGCCGTATTGAGTACCATTTTGGTTGATGGTTTGTTTGGCTTGGCGATCGCGCTAACTTAAACGCCTCATGCTCAAATTCGTCAAATCCTAAGAACCGCTATAATTTGGAGAGGTTGTTTCTGCTCGTTGAATCATCGGGCGCGATCGCAGTTTCTCGCTTTCAATCAACCCTGAAATCCTGGATTCAAAAGCCATAACAGAACGCGATAACGCCAGCACTTCCGGAATTGCGCTGGAAAGTTTCGGAAGGGAAGTAGAAAGAATATATAACGCAATCTTCCAGCCGTCATTCAATGACAGCGCTCGTGGTGACCCTAGGACCAACACCCTATCTGATACTCCGTACTGCAAGCGGCAATCGCTACTTACCCTTGGTAGGTAGTTACTGCTGGACCGTTGGTCGTAGCGACGACAACAACTTTGTCATCCCCGATCGCTGGATTTCTCGCAACCACGCCATGCTGCAATGTACAGAAATTGGCGATTTTTATTTAATCGATCTCGGCAGTCGTAACGGCACCTTTGTCAATGGTCGTCGAGTTAATATTCCCGTCACTTTACACAACACCGATCGCCTCACCTTCGGCCAAACCGAGTTAGAATTTCACTGTCCGCCTCGCGATCGCCTCAAAGAAATCGAAAATAAGTCGGAACACAGTGACGAAACCCTAACCTCGACCCTTCATGTTCGACGGTTGATGTCGGTGTTAGTGGTAGATATTCGCAGTTTTACCGTGTTAACCCGCCAACTCGACGAAAAAGTCCTGTCTTCAATGATTGGCAATTGGTTTCGTCAAGCCGGAAACATTATCCGCGAATCCGGCAGTTGGGTAGATAAATATATCGGCGATGCGATTATGGCGATTTGGTTTCACGGGGAAAGCGACATCACCAAGCAAGAAGTCGTGCAAATCTTCCAAGCCGTGAGCGATCTGCGGAAAATGACCACCGATCTCAGCAATCATTATCCCCTGCCCTTCCCGTTACGAATTGGGGCAGGAATTAATACCGGTTACGCCATGGTGGGTAATACCGGCAGTGGCGATCGCCCCGATTATACCGCCATCGGGGATACCGTCAACGCTGCCTTTCGCCTCGAATCCTGTACCAAAGAAATCGGCGTTGATATTGCCCTAGGCAAAACCACCTATGATTATCTCTCCGGTTTTGGCAAAGCCCAACAACGCTTCTACGCCGAAACCGTACACCTCAAAGGCTATGAAACACCCATTGAAGCTTATGTTTCTACCTTTGAGGATTTAGATAACTTTTTACTGGATAAATTTCTGTGGGAACGCAGCGGCCAGTAACCTCGCGATATACAATTAAAGCGATTTAATTTGAGAAAAAATAGTTCAGTATGATCGCGAACTCTACCCTAAAGCAAGCCTTCAGCCGCAACAACGCCTTAAAAATTATTAGCGGTTTAAACAACTTCGATGTCCAAAAAGTCGTTGCCGTCGTTAAAGCCGCCACTGCCGGAAACGCCACCTTTATTGACATTGCCGCCGATCCTCAATTAGTCCAAGCCGCCAAAGCGGTGACTCATTTACCGATCTGCGTGTCCGCCGTCGAACCGGAAAAATTTGTTTCCTGCGTTAAAGCCGGGGCAGATTTAATCGAAATCGGGAACTTCGACAGCTTTTACGCCCAAGGACGGCGTTTTGAAGCCCCCGAAGTCCTCGCCCTCACCCAACAAACGCGATCGCTCTTGCCGGATATTACCTTATCCGTGACCGTTCCCCACATTCTCGAACTCGATCGCCAAGTGGAACTCGCGGAAGCCCTAGTTGAAGCCGGGGCGGACATTATTCAAACCGAAGGCGGCACTAGCAGCGCCCCCCAACACGCCGGAATCACCGGGTTAATTGAAAAAGCCACCCCCACCTTAGCTGCCGCCAGCGCCATTTCCCAAGCCGTAAACGTTCCCGT
Source organism: Spirulinaceae cyanobacterium (assembly GCA_046541115.1). Classification (GTDB taxonomy): domain Bacteria; phylum Cyanobacteriota; class Cyanobacteriia; order Cyanobacteriales; family Spirulinaceae; genus Jaaginema. The sequence goes on from JBKHDX010000157.1 coordinate 4,252, forward strand.
ATTATGCGCTTCCGGTTTATCTAATGTAACCGTCCCCATGGCGATCGCGGCGGGTGCATCGGGAGTCGGTGTGGGTTCTGCCATTAACCAACTCAACGACGAAGTAGCAATGGTAGCTGTGGTTCGCAGCTTAGTAGAAGCTTTAGCAACTGTTCAACGACAAGCGAGTTATTCTTAGTCATTGGTCATTTGTCATTGGTTATTGGTGACAAGTTCAACTTGTGGCATTTGAATCAAGATTGGGCGGGAAAACCCCGCCCCTACTGCCCAAACCGTCGCTTTTGGTGACTTTCCTCCCCCTCTTTCACCACTGCCTACTGCCGATTGACCAAAAAACCGATCTAGCACTACGTTTGTGGTTTAAGACATAATACCAAGGCTCAAAGGTATAGATGGTGGGCGATGCCCACCCAGCCCTTTCAAGGTGCTAGACTTCCCCAGAGTCTGACTGGTTTGAGAGGGGGAAGAGTGGGAAGAGGGGGAGGAGGGGGAAGAAAAAAACCGTGTTACAGGTACGCCATTGGTGACCAAGTGGTAACGATGTGAACGTAGATGACTCCAAAAATGGGACTTTGAGGCTGATTCCCTGGTCAGAAAATTACACCTTGACAGGGGTGGCGATGCCCACCCTACGCAATGTCCTAATGATTGACCGTAGCGCTATAACTGATGACTGATGACTGATAACTGATAACTGTTAACCCACCGCCGCTTTCGCCAACAAACAGTCTTTCAAGCCATAAATGACTTGTTGTTGCTGTTCTAGGGTCAATTCTGGGAACATGGGCAAAGATAACACCTCATTAGCGGCGCGTTCGGCTTGAGGCAGTTGTCCCAGTTGATAGCCGAGGGGTTGATAGACGGGTTGTAAATGCAGGGGGAGGGGATAGTAAACCATCGAACTAATACCTCTTTCTTGCAGTTGACTGCGGACGCGATCGCGCACGTTAGCATCAGTTTTGCCGTCCATGCGAACGCGGATGGTGTATTGATTCCACACCGCTTGACCGCCGATGGTATCTTGGGGGGCAATAATATCGGGAAGGTGTTGTAAAAGTTGATAATAACAAGCGGCAACGACGGCGCGGCCTTGATTCCATTTGTCGAGATAGCGAAGTTTAATGCTTAAAATTGCCGCTTGTAGGGCATCGAGGCGACTATTGACTCCGATTTCATCGTGAATGTAGCGGACTTTACTGCCGTGTTCTTTGAGCATCCGAATTTGGGCGGCGATCGCGGGGTCATTCGTGGTTACCGCACCGCCATCACCACAAGCGCCGAGGTTTTTGGTAGGAAAGAAGCTAAAACAGCCCACATGACCAATACTGCCGACTCTGTGGTCGTTCCAGGTGGCTCCGGCGGCTTGGGCGCAGTCTTCGATGACCGTGAGGTTATGGGCTTGGGCGATCGCCATTAGTTGTGTCATCGGGACGGGATGACCAAACAAATGGACGGGAACGATCGCCTTGGTTTTGGGGGTAATGGCGGCTTCGACTTGGTTAACATCCAAGTTAAACGACTCGTCAATATCAACAAAAACCGGAGTTGCTCCGGCTAAACTCAAGACTTCGGCGGTGGCAATAAAGGTAAAGGGCGTGGTGATGACTTCATCGCCGGGGCCAATATCGAGGGCGCGGAGGGTCAGGTAAAGGGCATCCGTCCCGGAGTTACAGCTAATGCCGTGAGTGGTTCCAATGTATTCGGCAAATTGCTGTTCAAAGTTGGCTACGGTTGCGCCACCAATGTAACGCCCAGAACTCAGGATTTCTAGGACTGATTGCTCGACTTCGGTTTGAATCTGTTGATATTGTTTGGTTAAATCTAGGGGAGGGATATTGTTCACAGGCGGTTTACCAGAATTTTTACCTATACAATCAAATTTTGGCTCTTTTGTCATTTGTCGAAATTAGGCTGTGTGATGTTCTCGACTCAACCTTTAATTTAAAGTTTTTGCGGTTATGGGTGAACTGATCTCCCTCGATTTGCTCGATTTGGCATTGGCTTTGGCGATGATTGGGGTCGCGATTGCCCTGTCCCGGTGGCAAAAACTGGGTTTGGGGGGTCAACTCGCGATCGCCGCAGGACGGTCTTTATTGCAGCTTTTAGTGGCGGGCTATGCCTTGGCCTTTATTTTCGCTTTAGACAACCCTCTCGCCGTTATAACCGCCGTTGGCGTGATGATTACCTTTGCCGCGATCGCGTCTAAAAATCGGATTTCCCAGAAAATTAAATCCCTTCTACCGTTAATGTGGGGGTCGTTATTTGCCAGTAGTGCTTTAACCTTGAGTTATCTCGTCCTCGTCATTATTCAACCCCCGGTTTGGTATTCACCCCAATATCTAATCCCCCTGGCAGGGATGATTGTTGGCAACGCGATGGATACGGCTACCATTGCGGGGGAAAGGCTGGTGAGTACCATCAACCGCAGTCATCTCGAAATTGAGACTCACTTGAGTTTGGGGGCAACTCCCGCCCAAGCGATTGCGAGTTATCGGAAAGAGGCGATTCGAGCCGGATTAATCCCTTTAATTAACCGCATGATGATGATGGGTTTGGTGACGTTACCGGGAATGCTCACGGGACAAGTTTTAGCCGGGGCCGATCCGCTTAATGCCACTTTGTACCAAATTTTGATTGTTTTCGCGATCGCGTTTGCTAATTTTATTGCGGTTATCTTAATTACCCAAGGTCTCACCCGTCACTTTTTTAACGATAAAGCCCAGTTGATGAGTCGTTAATTAAGGCTGAATTTGTAATGATTTCATAACTTATCATTTCTAACTTTTCGGTTTTGGTGTATGATTACCAAGTTGGCATTTCCCGTACCTAAAAACTACTTTTAAGGTTGAAATTTTGCGGGGATTTCCCACAAAATTATCGCAGATAATATTAACTTATAACTCCTAAAAGAAATTCTAGGGTTTGAGATGTTTTTGCTGACAAAAAATACTTCATAATGAAAGCAAGAAGTATTTTTTAGGGGGCGGCTTAGGTATGTCCATGGCGACAATTTTATTGATTACCTTGCTCAACGCCACAGTTTGTTTAGTGTTACCCCGGCTTTTGGCCATCAACGGGTCGGCAGCGATCGTCCAGATTTGGCAGCGTCAAACCCCGAAACCTTCAGAGGGTTTGACTCTAGGAGAAAGTCCGTCTCAGTCTTAAAATTATGGCGGCGCAAATTGAAGGGGCAGGGCGATCGCGAAAGTTGTTCCCTTTCCCACTTGACTCTCGACCGTAATCTCACCCCCGTGAGCTTGAACGCAGCTTTTAACAATGGTTAGCCCTAAGCCTGTACCGGGGATATTTTCGACATTTTTGGCGCGATGAAAGGGCTGAAATAAAGCTTTGAGGTCATTGGGAGGAATGCCCATGCCGCGATCGCGAATCTGAATCGTCAACTGCCCCCCTAAGCCCACTTCGAGATCGATTTGACCCCCCTGGGGGGAATATTTAATGGCATTGGATAGTAAATTGCTGCAAGTATGGCGCAATAGCACCGCATCAGCCAATACCTTGCGATCGCCTTCTAAGCCCAGCAACACCAGCTTATGATTGTGAGTCGCACTCACTTGGGCTTCTTCGAGTAACTGCTGAAAAAACGGCTTTAAAACCAAAGGGGCCGGATTAAACACCAAGCGTCCCACATCCCCTTGACCCACCAACAACACTTCATCGAGTAAGCGATTCATATCCTTACTCGCGACTTGAATCAACTGAAACAAGCGCAGCTTTTTTTCTTCGCTTAATTGCAACTCCCCCGCCTGTAACAACCCCGCCGAATTTAAAATCGTATTGAGAGGATTGCGAAAATCGTGGGACAACATCGAGACAAATTCTGATTGTTGATGCTGGATTTCTTCAGCTTTAGCCAGTTGTTGAGAACGCTCTTTAATTTTCAACTCCAAATCCGCATTGGCTTGACGCAGATTTTCGGCCACTCGTTTGCGTTCAATGGCATAACACAGCGATCGCACCAACACATCCGTATTGATATGGCGTTTGACCAAATAATCCTGCGCACCTTGACGCACCGCTTCAATGGCCAAGGCATCATCATTAGTATTCGTTAACACCACAATTGGCAAATCCGGTGCAAGCTGTAATAAAGGTCTCAGAGAATCCAAGCCCGCCGAATCCGGTAACGTCAAATCCAGCAAAATTACATCATAACCCTCCCCGCGATCGCCTGAATGGACCTCTAGCAAGCGCAACCCATCGGCTAAACGTTGGACGCGATCGAGATAAAACTGTTTTGTTCGGGCTTCTTTGAGCAATTCCTGCAACAAGCGGGCTTCAGCTAAATTATCCTCGATCAACAAGACTTTCAATGACTGTCCAAGCATCGTCTCATCATCGGGTGTCACGACACCTCTTTTTCTGACAAAGGTAAAGTTGCTGTTCCAAGCCAAAATTCCTCAATCCCCTTCACAATCCTAAACAATTCGCTGAGATTACGAGATTTGGTGATGTAACAATTCACATGAAGATTATAGCTTTGGGTAATATCGTCCTCATTGCGAGAAGTGGTCAACACCACCACGGGAATTGATTTGAGTTTAGCATCGCCTTTGATTTCGGCTAGAACTTCTCGGCCATCTTTGCGGGGCAAATTTAAATCCAGTAAAACCAAATCGGGACGCAACGCTTCGGTGTACTCTCCTTCTTGGCGTAAGTAGGCCATTGCGTCCATTCCGTTTCGTACCGTCACCACTTCATGGGAAACCACACTGTTTTTTAAGGCTTCTTGGATCAGGCGAATATCGGCTTTATTATCCTCGACCAAAAGGATAACTTTGGGCTTTACGTCCGTTTCTACGCTCACGATCGCGTCCTCCTACGGGAATCGTAAAATAAAACGTTGCGCCTTGGCCAAGTTCCGATTCGACCCAGATGCGCCCTCGGTGACATTCTACGATTTTTTTACAAATTGCTAGTCCCATCCCCGTTCCGAGGTATTCGTCGCGGGTGTGTAACCGTTGAAAGATCACAAAAATGCGATCGCTAAACTGGGGATCGATACCAATCCCATTGTCCCGTATCGAGAACAACCAATCATCTTCCTGTCGTTGTGCGCCAATGTGAATTTCAGGGGTGCGATCGCTCTGAAATTTAATCGCATTGCCCACTAAATTTTGAAACAGTTGCATTAACTGGGTGCTGTCCGCCGTTACCGTTGGCAGGGGATCGCGGGTAATCTTGACTTGATTGTTGTTGATGCGACTGCGAACATTATTCAGGGCGCGATCGAGGGCTTTATTGGTATCCGTAGGCTGAAATTCAATTCCCTGTAAATCCACCCGCGAATAAGCCAAGACATCATCGATCAGGGTTTGCATCAAGCTCACCCCTTCTACTGCAAAGGTAATAAACTCCTCGGCATCTTCATCAAGGGCTTCGCGATAGCGCATTTCCAGTAACTGCACATAATTCGCTACTTGATTGAGGGGTTCTTGTAAGTCGTGGGAAGCCACATAAGCAAACTTCTTCAACTCCGCATTGGATCGCTCCAAATCGTGAGCCAGTTGCGCTAATTCATCCGCTTGATGCAGCACAATATTGACAATGACCTTGCGTAACGCCAACGCCGCTTTAACCTCAACGGGCTTCCAGGGCAAGCATTTTAACCGTACCGTTTCTTGCCACAATTCAAAGGATTTCCGGGGCGATAAGCGCACATGGCCGTCTTCTCGTTGCGTTTCATAAGCTTGCTGCGGATTCCCCCCCCAATCAACCGTTTGAATCGTTTCGGGTCGGAACCATAACACATAATTCTTTTTAGAAATGGTAATCGCTAACAACCCACTGGCCACCGCTTTATAACGTTCGGCATCCGGGTAAAGGGTGGGCAACGAGTCGGTGTAAAATACTTCTTCGGTGACATTACTCCGTAGCCATTGCACCAAATAGCTTAAATCTTCGCCACTGGGGGTTAAGCCCAAAGTAGAGCATTCGCGACCAAAACAAATTGCGGCCCCTTGAGCATTGGCGAGATCGAGCAGATTGGGCGATCGCGCCGTCAACCCTTCGATAAAGTTATCCTCTTGGGACATATAATCAACGAGGGTCGATTGCACCTGAGCCAACTTCATGCGATAGTCGTAATCTTCTGTTTCTTCTCGCGCGGCTAATTCAGAGAAGATGACGCGGCCGAGAAATTCGCAGGTTTTCCGCAATTCATAAGATACATATTTCGGGGTGCGATGGTGACAAGCAATAATGCCCCACAGCTTATCCTCTTTGATCAAAGAAATGGTCAAAGAAGCCTGAACTCCCATGTTGTGCAAATATTCCAAGTGACAAGGAGACGCACTCCGTAAAATTGAGTGAGTCAAATCCACTGGACGCTGGGTAACGGGGTGAACCGCCGGAAATAACGCCGTGGCGCTGGCTTTGGCGTTGGGGATTGCCCGAATCCAGTTAGAACAGAACATCTGACGGGCGGGTTTCGGGATATCCGACGCGGGGAAATGCAAGCCCAGATAAGGTTCGAGTGCGTCTACTTTTTCTTCTGCAATCACTTCGCCGCTATCTTTTTCGTCGAAGCGATACAGCATCACCCGGTCAAAGCCTGTCACTTTGCGGACTTCTTTGACGATAATGTTGCAAAAATCCTTAAGAGTGGCTTTTTCTTGCAATTGATTAATTGAAGCCCGCGCTAAGTGATAAAAACTCAAAAACGGGATGTTTTCTTGGGAAAATGTGGGTTCGAGTTCGAGTAATAAAATCCCTTCCCGGTTGCGGTGAAATGCCCCGTCAAAGACCACATAATTATCGCCCTTGGTTCGGGCCCAGAGTTTCGTCGGATTGACTGCATCAAAGTTATCTTCCGCCAGAGGTGCTTTGAGACGATCGATTTGGAATGAATCAAAAATCCCTTCGAGGGTTTGGTTCAAGAGTCCATCGGGCGATCGCTCAAAAATCGAGAGTGCATTCTGACTGGCTTGCACGATGGTTAAATCCGGTTCTTGCAACACCAAGAGAACGCCATGGGGCTGAACTTGCCCCGACAAATGAATGGGAGCATTGTCTAAGGCATCTAAATTCGTAACTTGAAATTGTGTGGTTTCCACCATGATTTCCCTCGCTTTTAAGCGCGATCGCGCTTAATTTTCTTGATTATTGGCTATACATCGCACCTTATAAGCGTTGATTTCCCTTGCTTGTAAGCTGCGATCGCTCCTCTTGAGAAACGAGATTTGAAGATTTTTTCGAGCCTATACCCGATCGTCGCTGTTCTGTCCTCAAATTCTAGCTTCTCTGATTAAAACTTACTCGTTAGAATTTTTCCGATTGATTAACGCTTTTGAGGTAATTCTTAATACTATTATTAATGATGTTTCCCACTTCGATCCCAGGCAATACTTAAATAAAGTTTAAAGCTTGCCTAATTTTTAGGTTTTTAAAAATCTGTTGGGTCTGACTTTAGGAGATTGCAGAAAATAGCGTTTTTTGAGTAAAGAAAAATTAATTATTATTAAGCGTTTTTTAAGAGTTATAAAGCCGATTGCCCAAAAAACTGATAACTGATAACTGATAACTCTCCAGAAACTTAAATCGGCCTTTTCGGGGCTGAAATACCTTCCCGGTAT
>JBKHDX010000158.1:0-11696 GCA_046541115.1 Spirulinaceae cyanobacterium
TCTGAATCATAAATAAATGAAAAGAGGGGCGCGATCGCGTTCCTCTTTTTTTTTATATAACCTTTAAAAATCCCGTTTAAGTTAACTTTTCGGCTTAAAAAACTATAAATTTCAAGGTTTCAATTGGTTTAATCCCTCATCAGTTTTCATCGCACATAAAAGATGTTAAATGTTACCAAATAGACACCCTAAGCGCCTCTATCTTAAGTTAGAATTTACACAAAAGTACCGCAAAGATGCTCTATACAGCAAAAGTTACCACTGAGAGAGGCGATCTACGATGAGAAAATCTAGAGAGAACATGATTCCGCTTTACTTAGTTTTGGCGATTCAAGTTACAGTTCAAGTATTAGGAATCGTGGGTTTAGTGGGTTATTTTTCTTATCGTAGTGGACAGCAAACAGTTGCAAATTTGGTGGATCGATGGTTAGAGGCAACCGGCGATCGCGTCACTCAAAAACTCGATGAGTATCTCGCAGAAGGACATCACCTCAACAAAGCTAATGTTGCAGCTTTAGAATCGGGAGCCATTCGCCTTCAGAATTTAGACCAACTTCATCGTTATTTAACTTTACAACTGTTCCAAACCGAAAAATCCTCAACCATTTTGTTTGGAACACCAACAGGAGCGTTTCGCGTTACCCATCGGGTGAGTCCGAGTGATTATGGCGTGAATACGGCTTTGCAGCCCGAAGAACTGCCCTATGAAGTGAGTTTTGCTCGCGAAACCGATCCGGCTACGCTACATCTCTACAGCGTTAACGAAAAGGGGAAGCCAGAACGCTCCGTCCAAGTTGTCGAAGATATGGATGTTCGCCAGCGTCCCTGGTATATTAAAGCCGTTCAAACTCAAAAACCGGGGTGGAGCGAGCCGTTTCAACTAGGAGCAACCGATTTATTGACCATTAATGCTTATCATCCAGTTTATGATGCTTCCCAAAGACTAACTGGAGTATTTAGCGTTAACTTCAGCCTTCGCAAACTGAATCAATTTCTACAACAACTATCCGTTAGTGAGACGGGTCAAGTTTTGATTTTAGAACGGAATGGTTTGTTAGTCGCTGATTCTATCCGCGAGTCTTCTTTTAAGAGTTCTAAGCTTTCTCAGAACCTTCCGATATCTTCTCCTGAAGAAGTGGACTTTGAGCGCATTTCTATTTTTGAAGATTCCGATCCGGTGTTACAAACTGCTGCTGAGGAATTACGAAATAATTTTGGCGGGTTGAGGCAAATTCAAGCTGAAGAAAGCCTAGAATTTACCGCAGACGCACAACAGCATTATTTACGGGTGATTCCCTATCAAGATGAATATGGCTTGGATTGGTTGATTTTAACCGTTGTGCCTCGCTCAGAATTTATGGGAGCGATTACCGCGAATTTGCGCCGCACGATCGGGTTGTGTGGCTTGGCATTAATCGGCGCGATCGCGACCAGTTTGTGGACATCTCGACGCATGGCGCGATCGCTTTTTCTCCTCGGTCAAACGGCTCAACGAGTCAATATCGGAAATTATGATATTATTCCGGCGAAAACGCGCATTCAAGAAGTAGCTATCCTCGCAGATGCTTTTCAACAAATGCTGCAACGCTTGCAAGCCGCCGATCGATTGCAACAAAACTATACCCAAGAATTAGAACAGCAAGTTCAAGAAAAAACTGCGGCACTCACTGAAGCGCAACACTTAGCCAAAGTGGGCAGTTGGGACTTCGATCTTGTCCAGCAAACTGTCACTTGGTCAAGGGAACTTTATCGCATTTTTGAAGTTGAAGAAGATATCGTTGTGCCTCGACCCGATTTAACCATTCAACAAATTCATCCTGACGATCGCGAGCGTTTTCACCAAGAAGTTCTCGCCGCCATCGAGCAAAATCAAGCCTTTGATACCGACCTCAAAATTATCACCCAAAAAGACAATATTCGTTTTATTCAAAGTAAAGGACAACCCATTCAGAACCCCCAAGGAGAATTTATCAAATATGTAGGGACTGTCGCGGATATTACCGAGCGCAAACAGATCGAAGCGATCGCAGAACAAGCTAAAGAAAATGCTATTGCCGCAGCAGAAGCCAAAAGTCTGTTTCTAGCCACCATGAGCCACGAAATCCGCACTCCCATGAATGGGACAATTGGGATGTTGCAATTGCTGCAAAATTCTCAACTGACTTCAGAGCAGCGATCGCGCCTCAACCTCGCTCTTTCTAGTGCCGAATCCCTCCTCACCCTCATCAACGACATCCTCGATTTCTCCAAAATTGAAGCCGGAAAACTAGAGCTAGAAACCATTGACTTTGACTTGCACGCTTGTATCGAGGATGTGGCCAAAACCATGACCTTAAGCGCCCAGCAAAAAGAATTAGACCTCATTCTCGATTTAGAAGGAGTGCAGCAAAATATCGTTAAAGGCGACCCCTCCCGTCTTCGGCAGATTCTCATTAATTTAATCAGTAACGCCATCAAGTTTACTCACCAAGGAACCATTACCCTGAGTGCTTCCCTAACTTCCGTCGCACAAAAGCGCCTTCTCACCGCCAGGGTTAAAGATACAGGTATTGGCATTCCCCCGGAAAAAATTCCGACTCTTTTTGATACCTTTACCCAAGTAGATGCCAGCACCACCCGTCACTATGGCGGCACAGGATTAGGGCTTGCCATTGTCAAACAACTTTGCGAACTCATGGGGGGCGCAATTTCTGTTCAAAGCGAAGTGGGCAAAGGCAGTGAGTTTACCTTTACCCTAACTTTCCAACAAGGTGAAACCATCCCCCACCCACGGACTGTTACCCCGTCTTCTTTAAACACCGAGCAAGTTCGCCTTCTCTTGGTTGAAGATAATCAAATCAATCAATTAGTTATTCAGGGTATTCTTGAGCAACAAGGTTTTCAAAACTTCGATCTCGCCCAAAACGGCGTTGAAGCCCTCAAACTTCTGCAAAACAGCCCCCCAGACGATGCCTACACCTTGATTCTGATGGACTGCTTGATGCCGGAAATGGACGGTTATGAAGCGACTCGTCGCATTCGGGCAGGGCAAGCAGGCGTTGCTTATCAAACCATTCCCATTATTGCTTTGACTGCTAACGCCATGGTGCGCGATCGCGAAAAATGTCTAGAAGTCGGCATGAATGCTCATCTCCCCAAACCCATTCAACCCCAAGCCCTCAACCAAGTTTTGGCGCAATGGTTACCCCCTCTTGCCGAAATCCCAAAAAACCAAGTTTTACCACACACCCCCCCGAAAACCATGCTCATTTTTAAACCCGATTCTCTGCTCGAGCTTTTTGCCGGAAATCAAATTAATGCGTCAGAATTTTGCGATTTAGTCATTGAAGATATCAACACCGCAATTCTCGCCTTAGAAAAAGCCCTAAGACAAGATGACGCTGCCGCAGTAAGGTTACACGCCCATAGTATTCGCGGTGCTGCTTCTAATGCTTATGCCGTCGCCCTTACTGAAGTTTGCTCTAAAATCGAACAAGCCGCCCAAGCCAACAATCTCAACCTTGCCGCCAGCTATCTTGAAGAACTTCACCAACAATTTCAGCAACTTCAAGCCGCTATTAGGCAATGGCAACAAGAAATATTGACATCCTCCTGGGCATAAATGCGCGAGGATTCCTAACAGCCAAACAAGCTAAGTTGTTTGTACTTTAGATGGGGTCAACTCGTTACGATAAACTGCTGTACCCGCGCCCAAACTAACTCAAACATATCGGGTTGCGTCACATCAAACCATTCAATTTCCGGGTAAGCGCGAAACCAAGTGCGCTGGCGTTTGGCAAATTGGCGAGTATGCAACACAATTAAATCTCTGGCTTCTGGTAAAGCAATTTCCCCGGCGAGATATTGCTTGATTTCGCCATAACCTAGGGTATTGAGGAGGGGCAACGTCCAGCCATATTTGCCCCCTAGGGCTTCTACTTCCGCCACAAAGCCCATTTCGAGCATTTGATCGGTGCGTTGCCGAATGCGCTGTTCTAGGGCTTCTGGGGCGCATTCTAAGCCGATGTGCAGGATGGGGTAAGATGGGGGATTTTCCCCTTGTTGAGCCGAAATTGGGCTTCCGGTGACGTAATAGACTTCTAATGCCCGTAAGGTGCGGATTTGGTCGTTAGGGTGAATTTTCGCCGCCGAAGGGGGGTCTACTTGTTGGAGGAAGCTGTAGAGTTGCCGTTGTCCGAGAGACGCTAAACTGTCGCGGAGTTGGGGCTGTGGGGCAACTCTGGGGATATTGAGTCCTTTGGTAATGGCTTTGATATAAAGTCCAGTTCCCCCAACCAGGAGGGAAAGGGGATGCTGAGTGATGAGGTGTTGGGCTTTGTCTTGGTAATCTGCGAGGGTGAGAGTTTCGGTAGGATTGCAAATATCGATGAGGTAGTGGGGAACTAATTTTTGTTCTGCTGGGGTCGGTTTGGCGGTTCCGATATCAAATTCGCGGTAAACTTGGCGAGAATCGGCGCTAATAATAGCAGTGTTGAGATTTTGTGCGAGTTTGAGGGCAAGTCCTGATTTTCCGCTTGCCGTTGCACCACAAATAACAATGAGTTGTGTCCGATTCAAAAGTAGATTAGTCATTCGTCCTTGGTCATGGGTCATTTGTGACAAGTTAAGGTTTTGTGCCTATTGTCAAATTCTGGGTAGGGGCGCTCTTTTCCCCGTCCAAGTTTACGTCCTAGCGACACGACTGCAACATTAATTGCCTACTGGCTCAATTCTTCGCGATCGCCTCAGAAATTGAACGAGAAATGGTACTGTTGAAAGAGTAACCCTCAAAAGGTTTCATCCATGACCAAGATTAGGGGTAACAGGTTCGTTCCTGTTTAAGGGAATGAAAAGAAAAATTTGCCTAACTTCACCCTACCGATATAGATAGCTAACGGTAGTCATTGATGACTGATAACTGATAACTGATAACTGAAATGACGACTCACTTTATTACCGCCGAAATCGACTTACAAGAAAGCCCGGTTGAATTACAAAAAGAAATTGAAAAGGAACTCAGCCAGCAAGGAGAACCTTTACGTTGGGCTGTAACCCAAGTGAATCAAGACAAACAAACGGTTGAAGTTGAAGCGATTGTAACCAGCGATTCTTAGATTGTGAAACAACGTCCATTTACGGCTGTTTTAATCGTTCCTACGGGAATTGGGGCGAGTATTGGCGGTTATGCTGGGGATGCGATGCCTGTAGTACGGGCATTGGCGCAAGTGTGCGATCGCCTCATCACTCATCCTAACGTACTAAACGGCGCACAACTCTACTGGAATGCGCCCAATATTCATTATGTCGAAGGTTATGCCCTAGATTGTTTTGCGGCAGGATTGTGGGGACTGCAACCCGTCCATCAAAACCGCATTGGCTTGTTACTCGATGCTGCTATTGAACCGGAGTTGCGTTTGCGCCACATACAAGCCGCAGAAGCCGCGAAAGCAACGTTAGGGTTAAATTTAACCAATTATGTCATTACCGATGCTCCTGTGGGCGTAGAACTGCGAACGGCGGCATCGGGAGCAAGCTGGGGAACCATTCAAAATGAGGGGACATTACTGCGGGCTGCGGATACCCTGATTCATAAAGCCCAAGCGGATGCCATTGCGGTAGTTGCTCGTTTTCCCGACGAAGAACCGGATAACCCCAGTTTACAGGATTATCGTCACGGCGTTGGGGTAGACGCGATCGCGGGGGCTGAAGCGGTAATTTCCCATCTCATTGTACGCCAGTTTCAAATTCCCTGCGCCCATGCCCCCGCCCTATCTCCCCTCCCGGTGGATGCAGCGGTATCCCCTAGGGCAGCAGCCGAGGAGTTGGGTTATACTTTCTTGCCTTGCGTATTAATGGGATTATCTCGCGCCCCTCGCTTGCTTACAACCCCCTCTCCTCAAGGCATTTGGTACGATAGTGTTGATGCGGTGATTGTCCCGGCTAATGCTTGCGGTGGCAGTGCTACCCTGAGTTTGAGTCAGTCCCAAGTTATTACTGTGGCAGAGAATCATACTCAAATGCAAGTCACGGCTGCCCCGCTAGGAATTAAAGCCATTGAAGTTAAATCTTACCTCGAAGCTGTGGGCGTTTTAGCCGCTTTACAAGCCGGGGTGAATCCCTTAGCCTTACGTCCCGAAATCTCTCGTTTGCGTTGCATTACCTAAAAGTCTGTGAAACCATCTAATCATCCCCCAGTTGAACCTTTAACGCGATGGCAAGTCTTAATTGCGATGGGTGCAACCGCTTTGATTTTACTCGCGATCGCCAAATTGTGGGAGTATTTTGGTCCTGTTACCCGAATGCCCCTAGAATTTACAGGCAACGGCTTTTTAGTTGGTGTTGCCCTCGCCGGTGGGATTACCCTTGCTAGCAATATTGCCCATCGCATTTGGCCCGCTTATCGACAGAGTGCCGACTTTTACCTCCAGTTAGTCCTAAAACCCCTTGTTTTTATCGATTTTATCTGGTTAGGGTTATTACCGGGTTTAAGCGAAGAATTGCTGTTTCGCGGTGTAATGCTTCCGGCTTTGGGGATGGATGTCACAGCTTTAGTCTTATCCAGTGTCCTGTTTGGGGTTTTGCACTTTAGCGGCACGCAACAATGGCCTTATATTGTTTGGGCAACTACTATTGGTTTTGTCCTGGGCTTGAGTGCTTTACTCACCGGAAACCTACTCGTCCCCATTGTCGCCCATGTCCTGACCAATTTTTTATCGGGGTGCTTGTGGAAATGGCAAAATCCGGTTAATCTACCAGAATCTCAGTAGACGCGATCGCGCAATCATTTTTGAGCTATGGTGAATCCCTTTGAAATTCTCGATGGCTTATCCGTCTCCTCTCTCCGTCGCCAAGATTTAATTCCCCAGCTACAACAAGAATTTAGCTGGATTGATGACTTTTTGGGGGCAGGGGAGTTACAGCGATGTCTTAATACAGACGACCCTATCGCCATCTTAAACAACCTGTTAAAAAACCATTTTGCCCCCGTTTTCGTTTACGGTACATTGTTACCCGGTGAAAGCAACCGCCACTACATGAAAAATGCCGCTTTCATCGCTGAAGATGCCCTCGAAAACGCCATTCTCTACAACTGCGGCCCCTACCCCATGTTACGGCCTGGCTCTGGCATGGTCTACGGTCAAGTGTATCAAGTCCCGCTTTTCGATCTTCCTGCCCTTGATGCCTTAGAAGGACACCCCAATCATTATTATCGCGAAATTGTTTCTCTGCAAAGCGGCACATCTGCTTGGGCGTATTTTGGCCGCGAACAATATGTTGCCTCTTGTCAACGTATTGTAAGCGGTCGATGGCGCGATCGCGTAAGCTCATCCCCATCTATCTAGGGATGGGGCTTTCGCGTCAGGGGTCATTGGTATTTAACGTAGAATCGAGGCGGAAACTCATAACAAATAACCAACAACCAACAACAGAAAACCAGCAACTCATCGGAATTAACATTCCCCTTATATCCCAATCAAGCCTTACCCTGACGGGCCTTTTTCACCATTTCAATTAAAGTGTGATGCGCGTCTTCAGAATCGGTTAATTCCCGCTCAAAGTTAATACAAACCGGGACAGTTTCGCCGTTAATGATTGCTTCTAAATTCATTTGTTGCGGTTCAATGGAAAGCATTTTGGCCGCTTCGGCTTCGGGTTTGTTGCCGTAGGTTTTGGCATAGAGTAAGATAGCATCGGCGTGATCGTCGTTCATGTGGGCGCAAATGCGATCGCTCACTGCGGGGGTAATTGAGTCAGCCATCAGGGTTAATCTCCTAAAATACGTTCACAAAAATTTATAATAGCGTCGAGGCGATCGCATTGTTGGGGATAATCCATTTTAGGCCGCGCGATCGCGATTAATGGGATACCCAACTCCTCCGCCACTTGTTGCTTAATATCCTCTCCCCCGGCGTTGCCAGAAGCTTTTGTTACCACCAAAGTAATCCCCCATTGTTGCCACAACGCTTGCTCAAAAGCCGCAGAATAGGGGGGACGCAAGGCGATAATTCGCTCAGGGGGAAATCCCGCTTTGAGAGCCGTAGTGAGAGAATTAAGACTGGGTAGAATGCGGGCAAATAACGTAGCGCGATCGCCCCAAGTCTGGAATAAAGGTAAAGCTTTTGCTCCCACGGTGAGTAAAACGCGCTGATTCAACAGATAATTGCCCTTTAAGAGGGTCGAAAAGCTATCGAGGGGAATCACCTTAGAATTGTCAGTTGAGGGGCGTTCGTAGCGCAAATAAGGCAGATTGAGACGACGGGCGATCGCGATCGCGTTTTCAGAAATGATCGTTGCGAAAGGATGAGACCCATCAACAATGCCCACAATCCCTTGTTGCCGTACAAATGCTTCTAGAGAATCCGCCGAAATGCGCCCCACCCAGACTTCCAAATAAGGCGAAATCGGGTATAACTTTTGCGCTTCAGGGGTGGTTACCGTAATTAAACAACGAAAATGGCGAGACGCGATCGCGACAGCAATATTACGGCTTTCGCTTGTCCCACCAATCAACCAAATCCGAGAAGAAGTCACGGACAAAAACGGAACTTATCGACCCTTGAGGGCTTTTTGAAAATTCTGGCGATAGGACTTATTCACCACCAACAAAGCGGGCCACAACAGCGACAAAGCCACGCGATTGCCGAGACTCGGTTGAAAATTGGTGCGTCGGAAGCCTTTCCAGAACTTCCAAGCCCCCCAAGCATAACCCCCAACCAAGACTGCCAAGATTAATAATTTCACAGTTGCCTCTAAAAATTACATAAACGATGGATCGGTGCAAGCAAGTGACGTTTTATGCTGCCTTCCCTTTATTTTAGACGACACGATTCGTCATTGGTCATTAGTCATTGCTTCCCACTCCTCCCGACTGCCCACTGCCTAAACCACTGATGGCTGATAAAATGACCCCGTCTAAAGTACAAACAACTCAGTTTGTTTGACTGAAGCGTGAATCCCCGTGCGTTCGCGCCGGGGAGGATGTCAACTGTGAGTCGTAGACCTAAGCCAAAATAACAGAACTCAAGCAATCAAACATACAATTTAAGCGTAAGCCAAGGATTACACAAAACTTTTCCTTGCTTCGTCAAACCGGGAAGTTTCCCAGAAACTACAACAATCCTGTTTAAAAAGCAAACAAACCAAGGAGGAATTATGCGGGCAGTGTTAATGGCTGGAGGTTCAGGAACTCGGCTACGCCCCCTCACCTGCGATGTCGCCAAACCCATGGTGCAAGTTCTCAATCGCCCGATTGCCGAGCATATTGTTAACTTACTCAAACGCCACAATATCACAGAGGTAATTGCTACCCTTCATTATCTTCCCGACGTGATGCGGGATTATTTTCAAGACGGCAGCGACTTTGGCATTCAGATGACCTATGCCGTCGAAGAAGACCAACCCCTAGGGACAGCAGGTTGCGTGAAGAACGTAGCCGATTTGTTAGACGATACCTTTTTAGTGATTAGCGGTGATAGTATCACAGATTTTGACCTGAGTGCCGCGATCGCATTTCACAAAGAAAAAGGCTCAAAAGCCACCCTTATTCTCACCCGCGTTCCCAATCCTATTGAATTTGGGGTTGTGATTACTGACCCCGAACAGCGTATCGTCCGCTTTTTAGAAAAACCGTCATCGAGCGAAATTTTTTCGGATACCGTCAACACTGGAACTTATATCCTCGAACCCGAAGTTTTACAATATCTCCCGGCGGACGAAGAATCTGATTTTTCTAAAGACTTATTTCCCTTACTACTCGAAAAAGACGAACCCATGTACGGCTACATTGCCGAGGGCTATTGGTGCGATGTGGGTCACTTAGAAGCTTATCGCGAAGCCCAATACGACGGCTTGCATCGTAAAGTCACCTTAGATTTTGCCTACGAAGAAAAATCTCCCGGTTTTTGGTTGGGTCAAAATACATACATTGACTCTACTGCCAAAATTGAAACCCCGGTTCTCATTGGCAGTAATTGTCGCATTGGCCCTAGGGCCCGCATTGAAGCCGGAACCGTCATCGGGGATAATGTCACCATTGGCGCAGATGCGAACCTCAAACGCCCGATTATTATGAACGGGGTAATTGTGGGGGATGAAGCCCATCTGCGGGCTTGTGTCATTTCCAGAGGAACCCGCATCGACCGCCGCGCCCACATCCTCGAAGGCGCAATTTTAGGGCCCCTGTGTAATGTGGGAGAAGAATCTCAAATTAGCCCTAATGTAAGGGTTTGGCCGAGCAAACGTATTGAATCGGGAGCGATATTGAACATTAACCTGATTTGGGGTAACACTGCCCAACGGAATTTATTTGGTCAGCAAGGGGTATCTGGATTAGCCAATATTGACATTACCCCAGAATTTGCGGTGAAGTTAGGGGCGGCTTATGGTTCGACCCTGAAACTCGGGTCGATGGTGTCGGTTTCCCGCGACCAACGGGCAATTTCGCGGATGGTCAGTCGTTCGCTGATTGCGGGGTTGATGTCGTCTGGGGTTCACGTCCAAAACCTCGAAGCCACAGCCATTCCCATTGCCCGGTCGATGATTCCCCAACTTCCGGTTTCCGGGGGAATTCATGTACGCTTGCATCCCAATCGCCCGGATTCGATTTTGATTGAGTTTTTCGATCGCCAAGGCATTAATATTTCTAAAGCGAAAGAAAAGAAAATCGAGGGGTCGTATTTCAAGGAGGATTTACGACGAGTGCAAATTGCCGAAATTGGCACAATGTCGTATCCTTCCCAAGTCCTCGAAACCTACAGCGCCAGTTTTGAACATCATCTCAATGCTGAGGCAGTTCGCTACAGTGGCGCAAAAGTAGTTATTGACTATGTTTATGCGGTATCCGGGGCTGTCTTACCCCGTTTGCTAGAGAAATTTGGCTGCGATGCCGTCGTAATCAACGCCAGCTTGCGAGAAAAAGCCATTTTTGCTGAAGAACGGGAAAAACTGCTGCGGCAATTGGGTCAAGTCGTCGAAGCGGTGAAAGCCAACTTAGGGGTTCAGGTTTCAGCCAACGGCGAACAGTTGATTTTACTCGATGAAGCCGGAATTCCCATTCAAGGAGAACAGCTTACCGCCTTGATGACTCATGTGATGATGACTGCAAATCCTCGCAGTACCGTTGTTGTTCCGGTTCATGCCTCCAGCGCCATCGAACAAATTGCCCGCCGTCACGATGGCCGGGTGATTCGCACAAAAGCTAGTTCGACAGCCCTGATGGAAGCCTCCCAGGATAACCCCAATGTGGTGTTAGGGGGAAGCGGCGAAATGGGCTTTATTTTCCCGCCGTTGCATCCCGGCTTTGATGCCATGTTCTGTATTGCCAAGCTGATTGAAATGCTAACAATTCAGGAGCGATCGCTCGCGCAAGTTCGCAGCGAGTTACCCCGCGTCACCCATAAAAGTTATACCATGCGCTGTCCTTGGACGGTGAAAGGGGCCCTGATGCGTCACATGGTCGAAGTTCACCCCGCAGACAATCTCGAACTGATTGACGGGGTAAAAATCATCAATCGTCAAAACGATAACTGGGTGTTAATTTTACCCGATGCCGGAGAACCTTTAGTTCATATTTTCGCCAACAGCGATGACCGGGATTGGGTGGATAATGCCCTCAAGGATTATCGCCAACGGGTGCAAGAGTTCATCGATTACGAACAAGGGGTAGAAGCCGCTACCGCTTAATTTTGGTCATTGGTTATTGATTCTTTGTCCTTTAT
>JBKHDX010000159.1:0-11558 GCA_046541115.1 Spirulinaceae cyanobacterium
TAATTGGTAATTGGTAATTGGTAATTGGTAATTGGTAATTGCTCACTGTTCATTACTAATTCTTTCTTGAACTTGTGCGGTTAAGTCGGCTAACGCCTCAGAAATATCAACTTTAACCGATTTGGGGTCTTGGATTCGGCGGGTTTCGGGGGGAAGTTGGGCGACAGATTGGGCAACGCGATCGCGAATTTGCTCTATACTGTCAAAATCAACCAGGGGTTTCCCTTCTCCCATAACCTTCTGTAACAACGGTTGTGCGCCGTCTGGGGTAGGTTCATCGGCTAGGGCTAAACAATCCCTATCAGAGTAGCGAAACACCTGTTTGCGACCGGGATAAGTGGCTTTGCTGCTGGATTTTTTCAGGGTGGGAATATCGTCAATTTGCACCAGCTTATAAACGCCGTTGACAGGTTTCCCGGTGACTAACTTGGTTCCCACACCATAACCGTCGATACTCGCCCCCGCAGCCTGTAAACGCTCGATTTCCCCCTCGTCAATGTCGCCACTGGCGAAAATCGAAATATCTGGCAATAAAGCCCGGACTTTTTGCGATAATTCGGCTAAATCCCCGGAATCCAACCGCACCCCCGTAACTTGACGTTCGCCTGCTTGTACCTGTTTTGCCAGACGTTGGGCTGCTTCGACCGTATCGTAGGTATCAATTAATAAAGTGGCTGAGGGAAAATAGCGCTGAAATGCCGTAAACGCTTCATCTTCGCCCCCTTCTAACGCCCCAATCGCCATGACTAAAGCATGGGCCATCGTCCCGACGGGTTTTTGTCCCAATTTCAACGCACCTATCACATTAGAAGTTGAGTCTAAGCCGCCCGCTAAGGCAGCCCGCACCGCTAAAACGGCTCCTTGGGGGCTGAAAGCGCGTCTTGTGCCAAATTCAAGCAGTTTAGCCTCTTTTCCGGCGACATACCGCAAACGGGCGGCCCGAGTGGCGATGAGACTTTGATAGTTGATGGTGTTGAGGATGAAAGTTTCGACTAACTGGGCTTGCCACAGGGGAGCATCCACCCGTAAAAAGGGTTCGTTGGGAAAAATCGCCGTACCTTCGGGAACTGCCCATACATCCCCAGTAAAGCGCCCATTGGCGAGCATTTCCCAGAAATCTGGCGGTACATTGTCAAAAATGCCTGTATTTTGTAATGCTTCGATTTGTGTCTCGCTAAAGTGGAGATTTTCGAGATAATCCAACACCTGAGTTAACCCCATAGCAATGATATAACCAAAGCCGTTGGGCAGTTTGCGGGTAAACATTTCAAAGCTTGCGGGGCGATTATCTAAGTTTTCGCCTTTGTAGCAAGCAATCATGGTGAGTTGGTATAAGTCCGTGAGGAGGCTATATTCCTCTGGATAAACCGCGAGGGCGAGATTTTGGTCGATCATGGCTAAATTTCCAATTTTGGCAGCAAAACCCCCTTTACAAGAGGGTTGACAATTCCTCGTTGAGCCGATGTGCGAGGGTGTTGTTTTGATTATAGTAACTTTTACCAAAATTATCAGCTGTCTCTCGAATCTTTCGTCGCTAAATTACTACATGAGAATATGTTGATAAATGAATAACTATATGATTTAATAACGATATGGCGTTGAGAACGCTGCTTGTAAAACAGAAATTATTGAAATTATGACCACAATCCTTCAACAACAAGACACAGAATCTCTATGGCAACAGTTTTGTAACTGGGTCACCAGTACCGAAAACCGCTTATATGTCGGTTGGTTTGGCGTTCTTTTGATTCCGACGGCTTTAGTCGCGACCATCGTTTTTGTGAGCGCGATCATTGCTGCCCCTCCGGTGGATTTGGACGGCATCCGCGAACCGATTTCGGGTTCTTTACTGTATGGCAACAACATCATTTCGGCCACGGTGATTCCGAGTTCTGCGGCGATTGGCTTGCATTTTTATCCCCTGTGGGATGCAGCCACCATGGACGAATGGCTGTATAACGGCGGCCCCTACGAAATGATTGTTTTTCACTTCCTGATTGCCATCTATGCGTATATGGGTCGGGAATGGGAACTGAGTTACCGTTTGGGAATGCGGCCTTGGATTTCCGTGGCTTTTTCGGCTCCTGTGGCCGCAGCAACGGCGGTGCTGTTGGTGTATCCCATTGGTCAAGGCAGCTTTTCGGATGGCTTGATGCTGGGCATTTCTGGTACGTTCAACTTTATGATTGTGTTCCAAGCCGAACATAATATTCTGATGCATCCTTTCCACATGATGGGGGTTGCCGGGGTTTTCGGCGGTGCTTTGTTTGCAGCGATGCACGGGTCTTTGGTAACTTCGAGCTTAGTCCGAGAAACCACGGAATATGAATCGGCGAATGCAGGTTATAAGTTTGGTCAAGAAGAAGAAACCTATAACTTGGTTGCAGCTCACGGTTACTTTGGTCGTTTGATTTTCCAATATGCCAGCTTTAATAACTCGCGGGCTTTGCATTTCTTCCTCGCGGCTTGGCCGGTCATTGGGATTTGGTTTGCGGCTTTGGGAATTAGTACGATGGCGTTTAACCTCAATGGTTTTAACTTTAACCAATCAATTCTCGACAGTAACGGTCACCCGATTAATACTTGGGCAGATGTAATTAACCGAGGGAATTTAGGAATTGAAGTGATGCACGAACGGAATGCTCACCAGTTCCCCTTAGACCTCGCTTAGTTTTTCAACTTCTGGTTAATATCACTTTGCTCTCCCATCTTTCACCCCCAAAAGGGGGTGTTTTTTTTTGGCCATAAATTTTTATTACTTTTTCCGGGTTGCGATCGCTTTTTGGGGAATACAGGATAGTTATAAGAATTTATTAGGTTTTAAACGGGGGCAAAATCGGGTTTCCAGACTCTAATTTTTTCCAATTTTTATCAAAACTAAAAGCTTAAAGGTATGCCAAAATAAAAATGCAGTAAGTTACTGAAACATCATAAAAATTTCTGCCAATCAGTGTAATAATTCTGACGCGAGCGATCGCAAGATTTTGACTAAGTATTCAGGGTGAAGCGCTCAAACGATGTCGATCTAATCATGGTATTAAAGCGATGCAACCCATCAATATCTCGACTTTTCCCACCTTTTCCGATCTCCAAGCGGCTCAAGCTCGGATTCAAGGTTATTTGAACATAAATCCGGTGATTGAAGTTCCTGAAATTAATCGATGTTTAAAGGCAAAAATTGTGTTTAAATGCGAAAACTTTCAAGTAACAGGCTCGTTCAAATTTCGCGGGGCGCTGAATGCAATTTTGTCTTTAACTGAACGACAACGGCGAAATGGAGTTGCTGCTCATTCTTCGGGAAATCACGGCTTGGCTTTGGCGCAAGTTGCCCGCCAATTTAATATTCCTTGTACCATTGTTGTCCCTCACAATGCGCCGTTAACCAAACGATCTAAATTAGAAAAAACGGGAGCCAATATTGTCTTTTGCGAACCGACTTTAGCCGCCCGCGAACAAGCTTTAAAAGCCGTTTTAGCCGCGACAAAAGCCACAGAAATTCATTCTTCAAATCATCGCGATATTATTGCCGGAGCGGGTTCGGTTGCCTTAGAATTGCTGGCTGAGGTGCCGGATTTAGAAATGTTAGTGGCTCCGGTGGGGGGAGGCGGTTTACTCAGTGGTGTAAGTTTGGTTGCGGCTCATCACACAACGCCTGTACAAGTGTTTGGAGCCGAGCCGATGGGGGCTGATGATGCTCGCTGTTCTTTGCAAGCGGGGCGTATTATTCGCAAACCCGCTAATACGGTGGCGGATGGCTTGCGCTCGGCGTTAGGGACGTTAACTTTTGGCATCATTCGCCAAAATGTATCGGATATTTTGCTGGTTTCCGATGAGGAGATTCTGACGAATTTGCAGTGGCTGTATCGCACAACAGGAGTGATGGTAGAGCCTTCGGCGGCGATCGCGCTGGGGGCGATCGCAACCCATCCGTCTTTATTTACCCATCGTAAAGTGGGGGTGATTTTATCCGGGGGTAATGGGGATGCCAGTATTTTGTCTAGCTGTGCCAGTTAAAGCCTTATTTTCGCAATCTAATGGTGTTTCTTTTGGAGATTAAATCGAGGTGTTTCAAAATCGCCGTTTTAAGGGGTTGGTCGGGATTAGCATTGCAATTTTGTGTGCTGTGTTGTTTGCCACTCGTTTACCTGCCAATCTTTCCGAATCTATGCTGTATCGGGGTTCTCAAGGGCCCGAAGTGAGTGCTTTACAACAACAACTGCAAGAAAAAGGCTATCTCGACGGAGAAGTTGATGGCATTTATGGCATTCAAACCAAACAAGCAGTGCAACAACTCCAACGAGAAGCGGGAATTGCCGTTGATGGCATTGTCGGGCCGCAAACGCGGGGGGTTTTTGCGCCCCAGCGAGCAGCCCAAGCCTCGGTAACACCCACGGCACGAGCCACATTAATGGCGAATGTACCAGAGGAAGCGGCGTTAATGCCACCGGACATTCAAGCCATTCTCGACCGGGGAAAGTTGCGGGTTTCGCTGCTCGGTCGCGATAATCCGCCTTTTTTCTTAGTAGACAGTAAGAAAGCTGCCGAGGAGCAACCTTTAGTGGGTTTAGATGTGAATATTGCTGAAGCCTTAGCTTCTGAGTTGGGGGTAGAAGTCGAGTTTATCCGCGCCGCGCAAACCTTTGACGAGGTGGTGGATTGGGTGTATCGCGGTGAAGCGGATTTGGCAATTTCTAAGCTGAGTCAAACCCTCAAACGGGCCCGCAAGGTACGTTTTTCGCAGCCTTATTTAATTATGCGGCAAGGGTTGTTGGTGAATCGCCTTCAGTTGGCAAAAGTGGCTAATGGGGAACAACCCGCCTTAGCGATTCGCAATCTTAGCGGTCGTGTTGCGGTGATTAAGGATTCGTCTTATGTCAACTTTACGAAAGAGAAGTTTCCGGAGGCTAAGGCGGTGGAGTATCCCAACTGGGAGGCGGCGATCGCGGCGGTGGTTTCAGGGGATGTGGTGGCGGCTTATCGGGATGAGTTGGAGGTGAAAAAAGTCGCTTTGGTGAAGCCGGATGTGGCCCTGCAACTGCAAACGGTGGCCTTGACCGATACGCGAGACGCGATCGCGATCGCGGTGCCTTGGTCGAGTTTACAACTGTTGGCATTTGTCAATCAATATTTCCAAACGGCGGATATGAATTACACCGCCGATACCTTGCTGGAAAAATATGCCAATTTAGTTCAATAAGCTGCTTTAGTCTGGATTTCTAACTTGCTGGAGTGGGTTGAGATTATGGGTAACAAACCTCCTCCCTTTTCAACTCGATGACCCGGAACATCTTCCTAATTTCAAGCTACCGACTTGGCTGCGGTAATCACTTGATAACTGATAACTGATAACTGATAACTGAAATGACGCGCAAATCTGTTTCTACCTTTCGTTGGTCTTTTAAGCGAAAAACGTTATTCGCAATTCTCCGCAGCCCTTGGACGATTTTGGCCAGTGTCGCAATTGGGGTGATGATTGGGTTATGGAATAAAGATTTAGCCCTTGCGATCGCGCCTTTGGGGGATTTATATCTGCTGTTGCTGAAAATGTGCGTATTGCCGATTTTATTATCGGCGATCGCCATGAGTATTGGTCGTTTGATGACCAGTCACGATGCTCAACGCTACATCAAGCGCATTTTGATCGTGTTTCCGATGGGCTTGCTGTTGGTGAGTTCCCTGGGAATCGCGATCGCGGTAATTGCTGGCCCGGGGCGTAATTTACCGAAATCGGTTCTTGATACATTGGGGGTTTTGGTCAACGAATCCGCGATCGATTTAGAGTTATCGTTGCAAGGGCCCCTTCCCCAAGAAGAACCCCCACCGGGCATTACTGATTTTATTTTTAACATGGTTCCCGGCAATATTTTTGAAGCCCTCAGCCAAGGGGACAGCTTACAAGTGCTGTTTTTCGCGATTATTTTTGGCACCGCCTTGGGCTTGGTAGGGGGTTCGGTGGCTGATAGTATGTTTGATGTTTTTGAGGCGGTTTATCGCACTTTTAACAAGCTGATTAACTGGTTTACGTTGATTTTGCCTTTGGGGTTGTGTAGCTTGTTGGCGGCGCAAATTGCGAATGTGGGAATTGATATTATGGTGGCAATGCTGAATTTTGTCATGATGGTGATTGCCACTTTTGCCTTGTTGTATATTATCAGTACGTTGGTGGTGTGGCGTTATGCTCGTTGCTCGTTACCCAAAGTGTTAGGGGCATTACGAGAACCGACGATTTTGGCTTTAGCGACTCGCAGCAGTTTGGCTTGTATTCCTTCTGCCATCTCTGCAATGCACGATGCGCTGAAATTTGACCGCAAAACCACAGATTTAGTCGTACCTTTGGCGGTTACTTTGTGTCGCTTTGGATCGGTGGTTTATTTTGCTTTAGCGGCGTTGTTTGTGGCGCAGTTGTATAACCACAGTTTAGGATGGGGTGGTTACGCGATCGCGATTTTTGCCTCGATTTTAGCGGGAATGGCGACTTCTGGGGTTTCGGGGGTCTTAACCCTAACCTTATTGCAGATAGTTCTCGATCCGCTGGGCTTACCTTTAGACGCGGCTTTGGTGCTGTTTATCGCCATCGATCCCATTGTCGATCCTTTTCGGACGTTGGGCATTGTCCACACCAGTTTAGCTGCCGCCGCCGCGATCGCCGACCTCGAACCCAATCCTGAAAATATCTCTCCTACCCCCGTTCCCATGAAAATATCAGGAATTTAAGGATTTTCTTCCCAGTTTACGCCTTCGTAAAGATTGGCAATATCGCATTCAAATTCAATACTATCTAACGTAATTGTATCTCCTCTTTCATAAGGAAAATAAGCCCACATTTTCCCCTCAGCCCGACGATAGACTTCTACTCGTTGGGCTTCCGAATCGATTAAAACATATTCGGTTAAACTCGAAAGCTGACGATAATAACTAAACTTTTGGCCGCGATCGTAAGCGGCGGTACTCGGAGATAATACTTCAACAATTACCCTCGGATATTCGATAAAATTACGAGCGTTTAAATCTGCTTCATGGCAAGTTATGACCAAATCGGGGTAGAAATAACGCTGATTGCGTACATCTTTCACCTGGACATCTGATACATAAGCCTCGCAGCCTCTACCACTGATATGAGAATATAGGGTTCGATATAAATTAAGTGCGATTTTGTTGTGAGGAAGTGTTCCCCCCGTCATCGCAATTATTTCACCGTCGATATATTCATAGCGAAGTTCTTGTTTAGCTTCCCATTCTAGGTATTCTTCAACCGTCATAGAAGGCAGTTCTTGAAATTGAGCAACCATCGTTTTGTACCTCTTAATTCATAAGAATAATTTTAGTTTAGCGTCAAACAACTGTAAATCCCCCAATATTCAATATTTTACAACGAAATAAAACTCTTGAGAACACCCAAAATAAAGTCTACATCTTCTAATTTTTATAGCGCGATAATTGAGATTCGAGATATTAGTAATAAACTTAAAGATTGAGATGGTATACGATGCTCACACTACGGTTCCTAGAACCCCGGTTTCTGGCTTAATATTCTAATTTTATTGTGTAAGCCAATAAGAAACCGGGGTTCTGAATACTACCCGTTAAAATCTTTAAACCAACAACCCTATATTAAAACAAGAAATAACGCTGGGCCATGGGTAAAACAGTCGCGGGTTCGCAAGTTAATAATTCCCCATCAGCCCGGACTTCGTAAGTTTCAGGATCGACTTCAATATGAGGTAAAATGTCATTGAGTTTCATGTCGGCTTTGCTGAGGTTGCGGGTATTCTCAACCGGTGCGATAATTTTCTGGAGGCCGAGACGATCGCCAATTTGCGAAGACATAGCCGCTTGAGACACGAATGTATAACTACTAGACCCGATCGCCTTCCCAAAACTAGCAAACATGGGTTGCGAGTGAATCGGTTGAGGGGTGGGGATACTGGCATTTGCGTCTCCCATTTGCGCCCAGGCGATCGCACCCCCTTTAATAACCATTTCGGGTTTAACCCCGAAAAAGCTGGGTTTCCACAAACAAAGATCGGCCATTTTTCCGATTTCAACGGAGCCAACATAATCGGCGATGCCGTGGGCGATCGCGGGATTGATGGTATATTTAGCGACGTAGCGCTTGGCTCGTAGGTTATCATTGCGATCGCTATCTTCGGGTAAAGCTCCGAATTGTACCTTCATTTTATGAGCCGTTTGCCAAGTGCGAATAATCACTTCCCCGACTCTCCCCATGGCTTGAGAATCTGACGCAATCATACTAAATGCGCCCCTGTCGTGTAGGATATCCTCGGCGGCAATGGTTTCGCGACGAATCCGCGACTCCGCAAAGGCCACATCTTCCGGTACATTGCGGTCGAGGTGATGACACACCATCAACATATCGAG
This sequence comes from Spirulinaceae cyanobacterium, assembly GCA_046541115.1. GTDB lineage: Bacteria > Cyanobacteriota > Cyanobacteriia > Cyanobacteriales > Spirulinaceae > Jaaginema. Next base: position 8,380 of record JBKHDX010000159.1, read on the forward strand.
ATGCTCTTCGAGAGTATTGGTGGTGTAGGGACGGGTGGGATTAGTAGAAGACGGCAAAACATTGGCGAGGCCGCAGACTTTGATAATATCGGGAGCATGGCCGCCTCCTGCGCCTTCGGTGTGGTAGGTATGGATAACACGATTTTTAAACGCCGCGATCGTACTTTCGACGAATCCCGCTTCGTTAAGGGTGTCGGTGTGAATCGCCACTTGTACATCGCATTCATCAGCAACTCGCAAACAGGTATCAATCGTTGCAGGAGTTGTCCCCCAGTCTTCATGCAGCTTTAAGCCCATAGCCCCGGCGACAATTTGCTCGGCTAATCCTTCCGGTTGGCTGCTATTACCTTTACCGAGAAACCCCAGATTCATAGGGAAAGCCTCGGCAGCTTCGAGCATTTTGTGAATGTGCCAAGCCCCAGGAGTACAGGTAGTTGCGTTTGTCCCCGTTGCGGGGCCTGTGCCTCCTCCTAACATTGTCGTAATGCCAGAGGCGATCGCGGTTTCGATTTGTTGGGGGCAGATAAAATGAATGTGGGAATCAATGCCCCCGGCGGTGAGAATCATGCCTTCGGCTGCGATCGCTTCAGTAGACGGGCCGATAATAATATCAACGTTATCCTGAATATAGGGATTTCCCGCTTTGCCGATTTTGTGAATCATGCCGTCTTTGAGGCCGATATCGGCTTTGACAATGCCCCACCAATCGAGGATGAGGGCGTTGGTAATTACCGTGTCTACTGCCCCATCTTCGCGGGAAATGGGGGATTGTCCCATGCCGTCGCGAATGGTTTTTCCGCCCCCAAATTTGACTTCTTCGCCGTAGGTGGTCAAGTCTTGCTCGACCTCTATAATAATCTCTGTATCGGCCAAACGAACGCGATCGCCGGTGGTAGGCCCAAAAGTTTCGGCGTAAGCCCGCCGATTCATGCGATAACTCATAATTTCTCGATAGTTAACCCGTATGGGTGATACTGTATCAGAGGTTTATCGCCAATGAAGTTGTTGTGTCATCAATTTTAGATGTGCGATCGCGATCGCCCGATGCCACTACATTAAAACATGAGAAATCATCAACAACAAAAAACCCCCCACCGAGATCGCACCCATTTCCAAACGACGCTCTTTTTTGCCTTCTAAGCCCTCTGGAATCAACTCACTAATAACCAAAAAGCCCATAGCCCCCGCCGCAAACGCCAACGTATAGGGTAACAACTGCTCAAAAAAAGACACGGTCGCTAACGCCGGAATCGCGGCGATCGGTTGAGGTATACTAGACGCGATCGCCCACAACACGCATTGAGTCACCGGGACATTTTCAGCCCGTAACGGTAACGCCACCGCCAAACCCTCTGGAATATTCTGGATTGAAATCGCCAAGGCCAACAACCGACCAAACTGCTCGCTTTGACCTTGTTGGGCCCCGTAACCCACCCCAACCGCCACCCCTTCTGGGAAACTGTGAATAAATAACGTCCCCAAAATCAACAAAACTCGCCGGGCTGAAGCCCCTCGTATCTTGCCAATCTGAACATCTTTACCTTCTAGCCAAATCTCACTACTCCAAAACACCACCGACCCCACCGCCAAACCCACCGCAGCGGCCCCATAACCCCCCCGTTGCACCGCAGGCATAATTAAATCAAACACCGAAGCGGCCAGCATTACCCCCGCGGCCAAGGCATAACCCCGTCGCGACCATACCGACGACAGATGCGGTACAAAATAAAACGGGACTGCCCCCAAACCCGTGGCCAGCATGGTAATTGTGGCAGCAATGAGCGTGGTAATAACCAGTTGAGTATTCATGACAAATTTGCCTTACTGTGCCGTCATACCACCATCAATGACCAATTCAGCCCCTGTGACAAACTTCGACTCGTCAGAAGCCAAATAAACCACACCATACGCTACATCCATAGGTTCTCCAATATGACCAATTGGGTGCATTTTACCTAAATCTTCTTTGGATGCGCCCCGTTGCTCGGCTCCATAATCGGCCATTTCTGTATCAATATACGCCGGATGAATGGAATTGACCCGCACTTTACAAGGCGCAAATTCCATGGCAGCATCCTTGGTCATGGTCAAAACTGCCCCTTTACTCGCACCATAAGCCGCATGACCCGGAAAACCAATTAAACCCGCCACTGAGGACATATTAACAATCGAACCGCCCCCTTTGTCTACCATCAAAGGCGCACAGTATTTCATCCCCAAAAATACCCCCCAAGCATTAACATCCATAATTTTGTGCCAGCCTTCAGCCACAATATCGGGGATGTTTTCAATACGATAAATGCCAGCATTATTCACTAAAATATCCGGCGTTCCAAAACTGGCTTGAGTTTCTTGAATGACTTTTTGCCAATCTTCTTCTGAGGTCACATCTTGCTGCACAAATTTGGCGATTCCACCTTGCTTTTCTATCTGTTGGGCTACTTCTTGCCCTTGTTCGGCGTGACGCTGAGTTAATACAACTTTTGCTCCTTCTTGGGCTAATAATTCTGCCGTGGCACGACCAATGCCAACGCCACCTCCGGTAACAATTGCGACTTTATCTTTGACTCTATTCATGATTTTTTGATCGGGTTAATAATAATTAATCTAAAGGCGTACAGAAGTTTTCCATACACCTTTAGACTGAAAAATTCATTACGGCAAGTTCAATTCATTTTGAAACAAAACTTCTCTGGCTTTAGAAGCATTGAGATGATTTTGATCTTTGATACGATCGAAAAGGTTTGCTAACTCAATATCGCCGTGGATCAACGCATTCTCCCGATATACTTCGGATATTGCTGCATTTTGGCAAGAACGATACATTAAATCCAGTAAATCGTCATTATGATATTCTTGGGAGAAGTCAATAGAGAGTTGATATTCTTGAGTCATTGTTATTAAGGAGTTTGTAAAACTGTTCTAAAAAGAACTAATTACATTCTAAAAAGAAAAATAATATTAAGACCTCTGGCTTCAGACAGAATTACAAACACCTTTAGATGCGGCTTTCTTCCTCAATTTCCCGTTGATTGAAATGGGTTTCCGCATATTCACGGACGCGGGTGCTGCTCACTTCTTGGGCTTCGATAGCGGGAGTATAGCCCTCATAAGCACTTAAAGTTTGAGCAACACTGGTTAATAAAACACCGTAAATCACTTTAGAAAAGACATCTGCC
>JBKHDX010000160.1:0-11499 GCA_046541115.1 Spirulinaceae cyanobacterium
GTGTCGCGCCACTACTGTTGTTCCCCGACTGCCCAAATTTTCAGGGTCATGTCGTTACTGGCGCTAATAATTTCTGTGCCGTTAGGATGAAAAGCGACGGCGTAAACCGCAGAGGAATGCTCGTCATAAGACACAATTTCTTGTCCGGTTTTGGTTTGCCAGAGTTTGACGGTGGTATCGCTACTGCCGCTAATTAGTTTTTGGCCGTCGGGGCTGAAGGCAATATCATTCACGGCTTTGGTATGGCCGACAATCGAGCGAATCGCCCGTCCGGTGCGGGCTTGCCAGAGTTTGAGGGTTTTGTCGCTGTTGCCGGTGGCGATAACTTTGCCTTCGGGGTCAAACTGAATGGCGAGGAGTTCGGTATTTAAGCCGCGACAAAAGCGATGGGGGGATTTGTTCAAAGACCACAAGCCCAACATCGAGTCACAACCGCCACTGGCTAAGATTTCCCCTTGGGGATGAAAGGCAAGGGCCGCTACCATGTCTTCGTGATGGGTCAAGACTTCTGGTTTCTGCCCGGTCATAAACTGAAGTAAGCCTTTTTTGAGCGACCACAGACGAATGGTTTGGTCGCGGCCGCCACTGGCGAGGGTTTTGCTGTCGGGACTAAACGCGATCGCGCTCACGATATCATTATGCCCGGTTAAGGTGCGTATTTCTGTGCCGGATTCTACATTCCACAGCTTAACCGCGTTATCGCCACCCCCACTGGCTATCATTGCTCCATCCGGGCTAAAGGTCACGGCTAACACGCCGCTTTGATGACCCTCTAAGTTGTACACCACCTCTCCAGTTTGCCAACGCCACACTTTTACGGTTTTGTCGCTACCACCACTGGCGATGTATTCCCCGTCAGGACTTACAGCCAAACAACGCACCCCACCACTATGACCGCTTAAGGTACGCAGACAACGAGAGGGAGACGAAGGGGGATTCTTGGGTTGACTGACGACGGTGGTCGCTTGAGGATTTTGCAGGGTTGTGGGCTGATGTTGGGGCGGAATCGGGGATTTGTGGACGATTTTGGCCCGAGTTTTGGACTTCAAAGCGGCGACCACTTCCTCGACCGATTGATAGCGATTTTTGATATCCGGTTCGAGCATCCGATTTAAGGTTTTTTCCAGGGTAGGACTGAGACGGATTCCCTGTTGCTGCAATGCTTCTCGCCATCGCCATGTTTTGCTTTTGAAGTCGAACAGTTCGCTAGGGTCAACTCCGGTAAGTAAATGGACGCAAGTAGCCGCTAGAGCGTATAAATCGCTGGCAGGATAAGCTTCACCATAGGAAAGTTGTTCGGGGGGGGCATAACCCATTGTTCCCGCCGTTGTGCCACCTGCAATCATGGTACTGGTGAGTTGTTTGGAGATACCAAAATCGATTAAGACCAAACTGCCTTTTTTTGCGCCTGTGGGAGAGGGTTCGTTGCGACGCATGATGTTATCGGGTTTGATGTCTCGGTGGATTACGCCCCGTTTGTGAATGTAGCGGAGTACTGCTAGGAGTTGTTGGAGTAGTTGATAAATTTTGGCTTCGCTGAAATGTCCGGTTTGTTTGAGTTCTTGGTTGAGGGTGTTGCCGTCGATATATTCTTGTAGGAAGTAGAGACGCTGCTCTTGTTCGAGATAGGCGAGTAAGCGGGGAATATGGGGACAACCATCTCCTAAGCGGTCGAGGGCTTCGGCTTCTCGGTTAAAAAGTTCTAAGGCTTTGTTGTAAATTTTTGGGTCGTTTTGAATGTTAGCCGAGGGGGAAAATTGTTTGATGACACAACGGCGTTTTGAGGGGGTGTCTTCGTCCACAGCGAGATAGTTTCGTCCCATCCCCCCTGCCCCTAAAAATTCTAAGCTGCGGTAGCGGTTTTTGAGCAAGAGGGTTGTGCCGCAGGTGGGACATTGGCTGAGGTTGTCGGGATGACGAGGCTGAGAACAGTTGGGGTTTAGGCAGTAGCTCATGGAGACAGCAGTGAGGAGATTATTTTAAAAGTAGCTTTGCGATCGCGCTCTGTGCAAGTTTAGAGGCAAGGACTAATTTCTAGTAGGGGCTGGGTTTCCCTGCCCCAGAGGGTTCTAATGAAAGCCAGAATAGCCTTGTGCAAGGTCAGCAAAATCGAGAAAATAGCCAATTGCAGTAAAATCTAGACGGAAATCATATTTTTGTACGGGGTGACTTTATGTTTGCAGGCAAACGACCGAATAATTTAGGGGTAAAAGAGGGAAAACTTGCTCCTTGTCCGGGTACACCCAATTGTGTCAATTCTCAAAGTAGTGATGCTCAATCCCAAATTGAGCCGCTTCCCGCAGTCCCGATGACGCAGTTACGTTCTGTGATTGAAGGGATGGAACGCAGTAAAATTATTGAACAAAATGATAATTATTTATATGCCGAGTTTACGAGCAAGTTAATGGGTTTTGTCGATGATGTTGAGTTTTTTCTCGACTCCAATGCCAATGTGATTCATGTTCGTTCGGCTTCTCGTTTGGGTAAGTCGGATTTGGGGGTGAATCGCAAGCGAGTTGAGGAGATTCGCTCGAAGTTGACATAATTACTCCGAACGTTGCTTCGAGGATTGATTGGTTATTGGTTATTGGTCAATTGCGATAAGTTCAGGTGTAGGGGCGGGGTTTCCCCGTCCAACTTGACTTCATAACGCACCCTACATTTGGTCATAATTATTGTTTTTCTAATTCGGGCAGAAAATCAATATTCATATAGTATTCGTCATAATTGTCTGGGTTTACATATACTTTTAGAGTGCGATCGCGAATAAATTCATCAGGATTGAACCAAATATTATCACTTTTAAAAATATAAACTTTATCTTCAATGGGGTCATGCCATTGCGAAAGAATGCGATAAGGAGAACGCTTATTAATGCGAATATTGATATTCTGCTCGGTTTCAGTATATTTTGTTATTAAAATTTTGCCTTCTTCTTTGAGTTTTTCTTGACGTTGAGCGCGTATTTTCTGATTATAAAAAGCATAAAATAACAGTCCCATTCCTGCTATTGTAAAACTGCCGCCTACCCCGGCAAAAATAATAATAAGCAGCCACAAACCAGAAAAGGAATTAATTCGAGCTTTTTGGGGGGTATCTTCGGGATATAAAACAGCAATTTCATCTCCGGTTTGATAACTCGGAGGATTAGAACCAGCATTCGATTGAAACTCAATAATTTCGCCTTGGTCTGTCGTAAATTGTACCACAGGATAATAATTGGATGAACCATTACTACCAGAGCGATTGACTTCAATGACTGTCCCTGGTACAGAAATTGCTGTTTCGATAAAGTTTAGGGTATTTTGATAGGAGAAAACGCAAATTCCTAAATCGATAATACCGATAAGTAGAAAGATAGCGCCGACAATTTTTAGCGTTTTTTGTAAGGGATTTTGAAGCTTAGAAGTCATAATGTACAATGTACAATTTATAATGTACAATTAGTTGATCTAACAACAAATAACTAACAACAAATAACCAATAACTAACAACAAACAACCAACAACAAATAACCAATAACTAAGCTGGCAATTCTACGCGCTCTTTTCCAGCTAATTGAAACGCATCGTGGATAATTTTTAACGCCGTTATCCCATCAGATTCAGCGACAACGCAGCTAATTTTAATTTCCGAGGTGGTAATCATTTGGATGTTGATTTGATGTTGTGCGAGGGCGGCGAACATTTGGGCAGCAACGCCGGGATGGCCGACCATTCCTGCCCCCACAACGCTGACTTTGGCGATGTTGGTGTCTACGGTCACTTCCCCCCATCCCCACAGGCTGGCGAGGTCTTGGAGGGCGAAACGGGCGGTTTCTGCGTCGGCTTGGGTGATGGTACAAGCGAGGTCGCGGGTGGGTGTGCCTTTGAGGATGCGACAGCGTTGGGATTGAATAATGGTGTCTACGCTGATGTTTTTCTTGGCTAACACGCCAAAAATCTTGGCAGACATCCCTGGTTGGTCGGGGACGGAACGGACGCTGAGACGGGCTTGGTTGCGGTCGAGGGCGACTCCTCGGACGGGGGGAGCATTATTGCGACTGACGGCTTGGGTGGGGAGTTGTATGGGGGAAGCGTCGATGTCAAAGGTGCGACACAAAGAGGAAATGGCGCGATCGCAATCGTGGACATCAATGGTACAACTAACTTTAACCTCGGAAGTCGAGATCATTTCAATGTTGACCCCGGCATCGGCTAGGGCCGCAAACATTTCCGCCGCAATCCCCGGACGGCCAATCATTCCCGCCCCGGCAATGGCAATTTTAGCGGTACGTTGTTCGGTCATCACTTCGGCCAGGTTTTCTTGGCGTTTGCGTCGGGGAGGGGTGTTCATTTCCCGCACCAAGGCTTGTCCTACGGCTTCAGCGACGGCTTCGGCTTGACTGAGACGACGGGTTTCGACGGTAAAGGCGATGTCGTTGGTGTTGCCTTCGTGAATGGATTGAATAATGAGGTCTACATCGACGTTTTGACGGCTAACTTCCCCAAATAAGCGAGCCGCGACCCCTGGACGGTCGGGAACGCGCAATAAGGCGACTTTGGCTTGATTAGTGTCAAATTCGACCGCATCAACGGCTTTGGTAATTTCGAGGTTGTGGAGCGATCGCGGTTGGGGAATCGGTGATATAACTCTAGTACCGGGGCGATCGCTCCAACTGGATAACACCCGCAACGGTACGCCATAATTCCGGGCAATTTCTACGGCTCGCGGATGCAAGACTTTAGCCCCCAAACTGGCTAACTCTAGCATTTCATCGCAGGTAATCTCATCCATTAACTGGGCTTCGGGGACGAGACGGGGGTCTGTGGTCAAAATCCCCGGTACATCGGTATAAATCTGGCATTCTTGCGCCCCCAATGCCGCAGCAAGGGCAACCGCCGAGGTATCCGACCCGCCGCGGCCTAAGGTGGTAATTTCGGTGTTATCCTGCTGACTAATGCCTTGGAAACCCGCCACCACGACCACTTTTCCTTGGTTAAGATGATTTTTGAGGCGGTCAGTTCTCACATCAAGAATGCGGGCCCGACTGTATTCGCTTTCGGTGACAATGCCCACCTGTGCGCCGGTTAGGGAAATTGCCGGTTGTCCGATTTCTTGCAATGCCATACTCAGCAGGGCAATGGAAACCTGTTCTCCGGTCGAGAGTAACATATCCATTTCTCGCCGGGACGGATTGCTTGAAACGCCTTGAGCGAGTTTGACTAAACCGTCGGTGGTTTTGCCCATAGCTGAAACCACCACGACAACCGAATTTCCTGCTTGTACGGTTGTTTGAACGCGCCCTGCTACGGCTTGGATACGTTCAACCGAACCCACAGATGTACCCCCGTACTTTTGAACGATGAGTGCCATAGTTACATTACCCCCTTTTCGCCTTGACCTGACGGGCTGTTGAGTCTTTCATCGTACTCGAAAATAACCCGGAAACGCGATCGCGTTTTCTGTCAGAATACAAAATTTTATCCCATATTCGGATCGAATTGAAAAAGGAACGGTTATCTTCACTCGTAACCCAGCCCAGGCTTTGCCACAATAATAAGTAGATTAGAAAAGGCTCGATTGCCCATGAACATTTCCCCTAAATCCCTTTACGACTGGTATCGCAACACGCTTCGCAACCCCCGTTATCGTTGGTGGGTGGTGTTAGGTACTGTGGTTTATCTTATTAGTCCGATTGATATTGCGCCGGATTTTATTCCCATCGCCGGACAAATTGATGACATTATGGTACTGACCCTATTACTGTCTGAAGTCACTCAAATGGTTCTCGATTTCGCCAAGCAACGGAAAGGCGATCTCGATCCGAATGCTGAAACCAAACCTGTCCAAGATACAGTAGATGTAAACGCGGTATCGGTAGAAGGTTAATTATTTTTTCTTTTAATTGAATCAAAACCCTGGTTTTTTCCGGAAAGCTGGGGTTTTTGCCTAGGAAGGCAGCTTTTTCAGTTATCAGTTATCAGTCATCAGTCATCAGCATCTAAGGGGCTTCTCGGCAATCGGCAATCGGCAATCGGGGGGAGTGGGGATGCAAGCCCCTCCAAAGGGAGTCAGAAACTTATTCCCTAGAAGGTAGACTCAAAAAAAGGCTAAACCCTTTACTAGATGAGCATTACAGCCCCGAAAAGGTCAATTCAAGTTTCAAAGAGAGTCATCAGTTTTGGGCAGTGGGCAGTAGGCTTGTAGGGGCGGGGTTTCCCCGTCCAATTTTACGTTAATATCTTGTTAATTTTTGTTTGATACGATTGCTGGGAATTCCCAAAAGTTGAGATTGGGCGAGGAAATCTCGCCCCTACACGGGTTTATCACTCTCGAATAACCAACAACTAACAACTAACAACTAACAACTAACAACTAATCCCTCAACAGTGGGATGCGCGGGGAACGCGATCGCCCTACAATCTTTTCGAGAACTGTTGCGATCGCGTTGGCTAGTGAATTTAGTTTTATATTCCTTTGTTGCCCTTATCCCCATTTTGACGGTATTTTTGTTATTAGTTGGCGCGAAACTGCCCGCGAGTCGCGCAATGCCTACAGCGTATTTGGTGACGGTCGCGATCGCGTTGTGGATTTGGCAAGTCCCGTTCAATTGGGTTGCTGCGTCTACGGTACAGGGTTTAGTCGTGGCCGCAGAGATTTTGTATATTGTCTTTGGGGCGATTTTGCTACTCAATACCCTACGGGCTTCTGGGGCTATGGATACGATTCGTCAGAGTTTGTTGACGATTTCGAGCGATCGCCGCGTGCAAGTTATCATCATTGCTTGGTTATTTGGTAGCTTTATCGAAGGGGCCGCAGGTTTTGGTACGCCTGCTGTAATTACCGTCCCGTTGATGGTTGCGATCGGTTTTCCGGCCATGGCTGCCACTGTTGCCGCCTTAATTATCCAAAGTACCCCCTCAACCTTTGGGGCAGTGGGAACCCCCATCTTAATCGGCATTGACGCGGGCTTAGAAGGCGTTGAAACCGTCCAAAATCGCCTTAATGACCTCGGTCTCGATTCTGCCGATTACCTCGCGGAAATAGGGGCAAAAGCGGCGATGTTTCACGGCATTATCGGCATTTTTATCCCCTTGATTTTGGCGATCGCGATGACGTATTTTTTTAGCGATCGCCCTTCCATCCGAGACGGCTTGGCTATCTGGAAATACGCCCTGTTTTGCGGAATTGCTTTCACCCTACCCTACACCCTTACTGCCATTTTCCTCGGGCCTGAATTTCCCTCCCTTGCTGGCGGTTTAATCGGTTTAGCCATTGTCATTCCCATGACTCGCAAACAATGGCTAGTCCCCAATCAAACCTGGGATTTTCCCGAATCCGATTCTTGGCCGGACATTTGGCAAGGTCGCGATACCGCCCCCACCCCTCAGTCTGCCTCCATGTCGCCCCTCAAAGCTTGGCTTCCCTACATTTTGCTGGCCATCTTTTTAGTGTTAACGCGATTGCGATTTTTACCTTTGCGATCCGGGTTGCAATCGCTCGAATTGAGCGCCTCAAATCTTTTAGGCACAAATTTGTCCATAAATACGCAACCCCTCTACCTCCCCGCCACCATTTTCGTCCTGGTGGTCATTCTCACCTACTTTCTCCACGGCATGAAGCCCGAAGCAATAAGGGAGGCCATGGAAACTTCCTTACCCACCATCGCTAAAACTTTGGTGGCGTTGGGGTCTGCGGTGTTAATGGCTAGAGTCTTTATCAACACTGGCACCAATGAAGCAGATTTAGCCAGTATGCCCTTAACTTTAGCCGCAGGTATCTCCCAATTGGTCGGATCGGCTTGGGCCTTTGTTGCCCCCATTATCGGTGCGATTGGCGCTTTTGTGGCCGGAAGCGTCACCGTTAGCAATATCATGTTTTCGCTGTTTCAGTTTGGGGTAGCAGAGAATACCGATATTTCCCCCGAAATTATCCTTGCTTTGCAATGCGTGGGGGCATCTGCCGGAAATATGATTTGCGTGTCGAATATTGTCGCCGCCGCCGCCACTGTGGGCTTAATGGGGCGTGAAGGGAACTTAATGGCTAAATTAATCTTTCCGGTGCTTTATTACCTCTTATTCGCCGGAATTTTGGGTTTAGGGGCAATTTACTGGCTACCTAGTACCCAAGGGTAAGGTTTTGCCGATAATTTACTGTTTGTTGGTTATTGGTTATTCCCGAAATCCCTAAATTGGTAATTGGTAGTTGGTAATTGGTAGTTGGTTGTTGGTTGGGCGAAGCGCTATAAAATGAGCCTAGAACTGTTGAACGCAAGGTTAAGTCATGTCTGCATCAAAAGCGAAAAATGTCCTGGGGAGCGATTTACAGATGTGTTGTACTGACCCCATGACTGGGTATTATCGAGATGGATCGTGCAATACGGGGTCTGGCGATAGCGGGGCCCATACGGTCTGCGCTCAAGTGACTCAGGAGTTTCTCGATTTTTCTAAAGCCAAGGGTAATGATTTAATTACGCCGCGGCCAATGTTCAATTTTCCAGGGCTAAAACCGGGCGATCGCTGGTGTTTGTGTGCGCTACGGTGGAAGGAAGCGTTAGATGCGGGAATGGCTCCCCCCGTGGTCTTAGAATCAACTCATGCGTTGACGTTGGAGTATCTGGATTTGGCGGATTTAAAGGCTAACGCGATCGCGCTGTAAGGTTGTTGGTTATTGGTTATTGGTTGTTGGTTACAATCTAATTTCTTCCCACTGCCCACAGCACGCGCTGCCTACTGCCCAAAAAACTGATGACTGATTACTGTTAACTGATGACTGAAAAAACTACTGCCCAAAACACTGATGAGGCGATGACTGTTAACTGATGACTGAAAAAACTACTGCCAACGAGCGATCGCGTCTTGGGCAGCTTGATACGAAGGTGTATCTTGGGGAACTAACTTGGCGGTTTCGATGGCTTGGGCCAAATCCCCCCTCGCGGCCCGAGAGTTGGCAATCAGGTAAATTTGGCGACTCCAGATGTTAATTAATTTGCGGGCTTCGGCGTAACCGGGTTGACCGACGGGGACTTGGCGGAGGGTGACAATGCCTTTACTGTAGGAAGATGCTTGGGTAAAGCGAATGAGTTGTTTGGCGGCTCGAATGGTGCTTTGGTTTTTCTCTTGTTGCAGGAGTTGGCGTTTCCATTGCTCGATGCGCTGATTGGCGAGTTTATGGATACGATCTTCGGTGGAGTCGATTAAAGCCGCCGCCGCGATCGCGCCTTTGAAATCACCATTATTAGCTCGTCCCCGCGCGATATCAATAATCATTAAACTCCAAGTGGTAATCGTGCGTTGGGCTTCGGGATAATAGCGCGAATTTTCCGGGACTTGACGGGCTGCTTCTATTGCGCGCTTTAATTCAGAAGCTTGATAATTGCGAATATAACTCCTCGCTCGCACTAAAATTTCTTGACCCTCCTGGTCAGCCGCTGGTGACACGGGAGTAGTTTGAGGTGTTTCTGGGGATGTAGAAGTCGCATCGGGGGCGATTGGGCTTTCGGTAACAGCTAGAGGCGGTTGTTCCGATTCCCCTGTACCATCTTCGATGACCACCGGATCGCTGACTTCTCCACCAGGGAGGTTGTTTAACAGCCATCCCAACAACATCAACAAGATAAACAAACCACCACCAACTGCTAACCATTTTTGGAAGGCGGGGGGACGATCGGGAGTTGAAGCTGGGGCAGGTTCTGGCTCATTGGAGCCAGATTCGGGGGTACTTGGGTCTAAATCGCCATTTTCTGGCTTTACGGGCAGATTAGGCGGCACTAAGGGCTGGTTTGGCCGCACAATGGGGGCAGAGGTGGTAATTTTGGCGGCGGTGGCTTTACCATTACCATTGCCGTTGTGGTTTTCGAGGACGGCGGTACTCACCCCGGCCATTTCCCAATCAAGGGTTTCGCTGGGTAAGATGGGTAAGGCGCGATCGACGGTAGCGGGAATGGCGAATAAGGGTTCTTGTTTCGGTCGCCAATGGTGTTCGCTCAATTCCGGGACGCGATCGCGCAGATATTGTTCGAGTTTGTCGAGAGTCACATCCCGTTGATAATACCGCAAAGCTTCGAGTAAAGCCGCCGCAAACATCCCATGACCGAGGCCCGTTGATTCGTGGGATGTCTCGGTGAGTTGACTGGATAACACCACGGCAATCCCGTATTTTTTGGCTAATTCTAGGGTATCTCCCCCCACAGCTTCTTCAGCCAAAATGCCAGGGGAACGGTTAATATCAAGAAGAACTAAAATGTTATCGGCTTGTTGCCCGCGCAACTGCTCAAACACCGTCTCGATCAGAATCCCCGTATTGGGAATATCGGTGGGATCGCCGTCAATGGGCAGTAAATAATCCTGTCCTTGCCAACTCACGCCATAACCGCTAAAGAAAAACCACAGCCAAGGTTGGATTTGACTGGAATTTTCTGGGGTTAACCATCGGAGGATATTTTCTTGGGTTGGGGTGGTGGAGCGGTCTTCAACCCAAGCGGAAGCATCGGTGAGTAACAAACTTTGAGACGGCGGGACTTTGGCATCTCCCACCATGTATTGCCAAATTGCTTGGGCATCCGCTTGAGCAAAGTTCAAGGGTTGAGTATGCTCGTAACGATTAATACCGATGGTGAGGGAACTGTAATTAGCCATAAAGCGCCGCCCTTGGATTGAGTAGGTTTAACTGCTATTAACGAACGAATGAGGAGAATAGAGAAGATAACATCAATTAGTCTATAGGTTTTCTGGGATTCTTTGTTGCTGTCAAGACGAAAATTTGTGAAAAATTATGTCTAAATTTCATCATATTGTGGCGCGGGGTTCAACTTGGCTGGGTTTAACGTTGCGGTTGCCCTTTTCTGGGGCTTTTTCAGGACGTTTGGCGGCGGCGGCTGTGACTTGGATGACCGTCAGTGCGATCGCGCCCACTGTCGTACAAGCGGAAATTCTGCGAGTTGCCATCCCTATTGTGCGGGAAAATGACGAAACCTATCAAAACTTGCTGACCCGCGCCGAAAATATTGCTAGAGCGGCGACACAGCGCAGTTTTGACCGCAGTATCCTCACCACTAGCGTTATTGTGACAGTATTGGGTCAAAATAATGGCGCAGTGGTGCCGATTCTAAAGCTAGAAGTCGATCGCCAAAGTTGGCAAGCTTTCCCCGATCCCCAGCGTTGGGCGAAGTATTACACCAATGCAAATCTTTTGCTCGGTATCGAAGATACCCCCTCCCCGACCCCCACGATTATGCCCCCAGACCCGGAAACTCCGGCAGATGAACCCGCCGAAGCCTTGGAAGAGTTTCCGGAGTTAGCACCAGACAATCCCAGTTTACCGGGCTTACCAGCACCGTTTCCTTCTTTGCCATCTCTGCCGTCTCAACCGCCTTCACCTTCGGTGCTGCCGCCTTTACCGCCTTTGCCGTAGTGGGCAGTGGGCAGTAGAGACGGGGTTTTTCCTTTCCTCCCCCTCCTTCCACTCTTTAGCCAATGGGGTGAAAAAACTTCACCCCGTCAGAATTTACGAACTTAC
>JBKHDX010000161.1:0-11456 GCA_046541115.1 Spirulinaceae cyanobacterium
ATTAAGCCTGAGAGCCACTTTCCCCTGTCTTCACAGCTGCCCCGATTAAATGGGCGATTCGGAGCGCTTCGGGGACTTTACCGCAGTCTGTGAGGGCATGAAGGGCAAGGCCGATAATATCTGGGTCTTCGCCGCAAACTTGGAAGAAAAAGGGGGGATGATGGTGGATTGTTCCGGCTCTTTGGATTAATTGTAGTCGCAAATCGCGATCGCGAAAATGAGATAATGCTGCTACAATTTTCTCGAAGTTAGGATAACGTCGCATTACTGCTACACAAGGCAATGCTAAGCGTTGCGAGAGGGTGGGTAAATCGATTAAATTAAAGCCCCCAAAGCCCAAACCATCCAGTAACACCAAATGCAACTGGGGCAAAAATTTGCTGGACAATAATTGTTCGCAAATCCTATCGGTTGCATCTAATCCATCTTGCGTCACTTGTCCCCAAATCATCCCCTCAAACCTTGTCCCCGCACAGATAATCCCCGCGACTGAAACCGGGAGAGGTGGGGAAAAAATTGCATCGGAAGCCTTGCTGTGACGCTGAAAAGGTGCATCGTCAAAACCAATAACGCGAATCAGTTTTCTTTGTCGTAGTAGGACTTCTAGAGCAGTCATTAGTTTTCGAGGCTACATATATATTATATGCTCGTCAAAATTAGCGCGATCGCGGTGAAAAATGCAATTCAAGTTCTTTTTTGAATTTCTTAAACAATTATCCGTATTATTGACTCTAAATTTGCTCCCGAACCCAAGCCCGAAATGCTTTCATGGTTTTATTTCTGCCTTCAATTTTACTTTGTTCGAGATATTCAGGAATAATTTTTGTTAAAGAAAAGCCGGGAAAATGAGGACTTTCCTCACATTGAATATAAACACTATTTTGCAGCACGTTAATTTCTAAACTTGTACCGTCAAAGCGCCAAAGTTCGCTAATTCCTAAAGCTTCATAGTTATTAAACCGAGTTCGAGAGGTAATATCAATTTCAATAGCTAAATCTGGGGGTGGGTCTATACTTAAATCAATTCGCTTTTGACCGCGAATTGCTGCTTCATTTTCAATATAGAAACAATCATCAGCTTCAAGTCCTTGATTCATCCGTTGACTTTTAAATGTTGTAGAACCTAGACTCCGAAATTCAATATCCCGTTCTTCCAAAATTGCTTTTACAAAGTCAGCAATCATGACTTTATCGTCTTCGTGTTCCGGTAATGGAACCATAATTTCTAATGTTCCTTGGCTATAATTAATGCGAGACCCGCGTTTTTCTCCCAAATTTTCTAGCAAGTCTTCGTACATTTGCCAACTAATATCTTTCATTAAAAGTTGCCGACCGGGAGGAATAACTAATTGTTCAAAAGTTACTTGCATATTGTTGACCTTTGTAGCAGATTTTGGGCTTAATTTGTCACTAATGGTTATTGGAGAAACGTTTTTCTTATGTGCCAACAATCGGGGTGATTTCACCGCTAACGGTGTAAAAACCGCCGCGACTGGCTTCTTTGAGGTTTTCGACTCGATAACGCGCTCCTTCTTGTCGTAAAGCTTTAGGAAACTGCACATTCCAATCGGGATTGTAACCGGGAGATATAACCCGCACTTTTAATTTACTGGCTTTTTTGTAGCACTCGACGATAATTTCCGGGGTGGTAGTTTGGGGTGGGGAGGAAAGCCATTTTTGCCGGATGCGTTGGATTTGGGCTTGAAATTTTGCCCCTTTTTCGGGATTTACCATGGTGACAAAGTTGGCATATCCTTGAATTGCGGCTATGAGGTTGCTCGTGTTTCCCCAATGTTTCTCGGTCAGTCCGTCGCATTCGATTTGATATAAAGTAGCCCGAAAACGCTTCAGGGTTTTGCGGTCTATATTCGGAAATTCGTTGACGACAATCCCTGTTACTTCCTGCTGACGAGATTTTTGCCGTTGAATCCGCAGTTTGTCCGGGTGACGGGTGAAGCCTTCGTGTTGGATGATGTTTTCGCTGCGATGCAAAAGCGCTCGGATGTGGTTTAAACTGTCCCCAGAAGCCGAAAAGGTGAGGTCATCGGCATAGCGGGTGTAGGTGTAGCCTAATTCCCCTGCAAGGGCGGTTAAACGGCGGTCTAAGCGACGACAGAGGATGTTTGTCAAAGCCGGGGAAGTGGGCGCTCCTTGGGGAAGATGGCGATCGCCCGTTGCGACATAATAGGTAATACCGTCGAGTTCGATCGCTTCGGTGTCGGCTTCGGTGCATAATAAGCCTAAGATGGTTGCGATCGCCTCGCTGTAACCAATAGCTTGAAATAGGCCTTTGATGCGTTTATAAGTCAGGGTGGGGAAAAAGTCTTTGAGGTCGCAGTTGATGACGACTTCGGAGTTTACATGGGGTTGTGCGTTGGTTAAAATGGAGCGATCGCGCCGAAATCCGTGGGCTGCGTCGTGGGGTTCAATATTGTTGAGGATATGGGTTAAAATCCAATGCTGAAGGGCTTTTAAGCGGGGCATTGGCGCAGAAATAAGGCGATCGCCCCCGGTTTTTTTGGGAATGTTAAAACGGATATAGTGGGAAATTTTGGCGACTTTGCGGTTAAAGGCTAAAAAGCGTAACTCCCCGATGTTAATATTCATCGCGGTTGCGAGGGCTTCTGCGTGGGCAAATTCTGGTAAACCGTAAGCTTGCAAACGCTCAGAATTACCTTCTGCGTGATTCAGTCCCTTTGAAACTTCTTCCCCTAAATAGACGATTTCGGTTGCTTTTCGGGCTTGCCAGGCTTCTGCTCGCTCTTGTCGCTCTCGTTCGCGTCTTTCCTTGTTTTCTTGCTGTTTGCGTCGAGATTCTGCTAACCTTTCTTTAAGCATTTGCTTTCGCAACGCTTTTTCATCTCGCAACAAACGGCTTTGTTGGCGTAAATCGTTTAATTCTTGTTGTAGTTGCGATCGCTTTTGGATTTCTGCAGTGGTTTCCTCGTGTATCTCGTCATCCTCAGACCACAAACCGAAGCGGATCATTTCTTCGAGGATAAACTGTTCTTTACCGATTTGACGAACGCGATCGTACAATTCTTGTCTACTACGAGGTTGCTCAGACATCACCAGTTAGCCCAGAAAACTACTCAATTTTGGTTCAATTGTACTAAAATCGAACCAATGCTACAAGTTTATCTGAAATAAATTGAGAATTGCTATAAAATTCCCCCCGATGCAACATCGAGGGGCAAAAATGTTAGAAATGCGAATTCAATTATTTCTTTTCAACATACATTTCTGGTTCTACGGCATAATTATCTAAACGACCCGCTTCGTCTACCACATAACCATCCGTTGTGGTCATTCCAGTGCCTTTTTCTTGTTGATCTACTTCTTTGACCTGTTTGACTTGTTTTTCCACATCTTCTGCGGCTGGAATGCGCTCATCTGGGGGATTAACCATGGGATTTTGTGCCATTTGTACCCCCATTTGATCGCCAGATACGCTAGTTCCTGGTTCGGTTTTATCAGGATTAACTGGGGTAACTACTTTTTTCTGTTCTTCAGCCATATTTGTTATGTTTTATTATCATCATTTGCATAGCAGCCTGATTTTAAGTATTAAGGGTTGAAAATCAATTACAATAACCTTTTCCTCAATTAGGCTACTTTTAGCATAACGAGGCTTAACGCTTCATTAATCTGTCGCGAGCATTAATTCTCATCTTATCTGTTAAACTGGAATCGTCCCTAGGAAAGAGAAAAGGAATCTCGACTCGCTCCATTCACTTCAAATTTCCTGGGAGCAGTTTTAGGGTTTTTACGAGCCGTTTTATTCAACTTCTAACTCAACTTCAGGTTCATCGAAAGGTGTGTTTGCGGGTTCTTCTCCTATCCATTCAGGAAGCAAAATTAAACCTAAACCAATGATTAACAGCGAGATTAAACTAATCCCTAAAACTAATCCTCGACCGGCATATTTATTACGATTGTTATGGCTTTGTTGTTCTTCGAGATGACGTTGTTCTTGACGACCTCGCAAATAGCCGTGTTTAAAGTTTTCTTCAGCCATTTCCGGTTGAGAACGGGTTACATCAGATTCAGAAGTTACTGTACTAGCCGGAAGATGGTTTTCATCGCGATCGCGGTTGGAATCCGTCAGTCCTTTATTATTGAAATTTTGAGGATTTTTATGAGAGTTTGTCATAACAAATATTGTAATTTCAGATTGTATATTCTGCAATTTTATATTTCAAAAAGCATTGATGCCTCTCTCAACCGAAATAAATTACATTTAGTACCCTGTTAACTGTACTCTTTCTCTAAAACTTTAGGGGGATGCGATCGCCTTAAAGCATTTACGCATCAGCCTGAGTTTTTACAAAAGTTGAGGATTTGAGAATAGGCAATAAAGAAGACGCTGACTTAAATTGATTGTTATTTCTATTCAATGATAAAGCGAACCCGATAAACCGGCAGATTTTGCGATTCGTGGTAAGTTCTTGTAAGGAGTTCGGCAAGTAGACCGAGGCTAAGGAAAATTAATGCGATCGCGATAAGTTGGATAATCCCTAAACTTACAATAATCCAAAATAAAGTGATGGCGATCGCATCGCTAGATAAGAATAAAAATGAAATTAAACCAGAAAGAAAAAGCAAAATTGCTAATCCCAAAATGACAATTCCAAAAAAGCCAAAAAGATGTAGCGGACGAGCCAAATACTTTTTAAAAAAGTAAACCGTACACAAACCCATCAGCAATTTAAAGTTACGCTCCAAGCCATATTTGCTTTGACCATAACAACGAGGATGATGGCTTACAGGAACTTCAGCCACTCTTGCGCCCTGAATTTCAGCTAAATTGGGCAGAAAGCAGTGAATTTCGCCATAAAGCTTGATATCATTAATGATTTCTCTTCGATAAGCTTTCAATGCACAGCCAATATCATGTACATTTGTCCGAGTCACTTGTTTAATTACCCAGTTAGCCATGAGGGAAGGAAGCACGCGAGTCATAAAAGGATCGTCGCGATTTTTGCGCCAATCACTCACTAAATCATAGCCTTGTTCTAGTTTTTCGAGTAAGGGGAGAATATCAGCCGGATCGTTTTGTAAATCACCATCCAATGTTACAATTACCTGTCCTTGAGCATAATCAAAACCCGCCGCAAAAGCTGCCGCTTGACCATAGTTTTTGCGTAAAACAACAGTTTTAAAGTTAGCATTTTGCTGGGCAAGTTCGATTTAATTAAAATAATCAACTTAGTTTATTAAAATACCCTCTTGTCATGTCAGACTAGGGACAAGTTCAAGTTTTCTATGCTAAAAAAATGCGAGTTTTATTCATTAATCCTCCCCCATCGAAGACTTAAGTCGGGAAGTGATTGAGTTAGACCAAAGTCGCTGGGATTATCGTCACCAAGTATTGGCCAGTGGGATTCCCCCGTGGCGAGTGTTTTTGTGGGTTAAAATCATTGAAGTGGTAATGCAGGGACGACCGCGAGCTTTCCTACGGTTATGGACTCATCGCGATCGCCAATTGCGAAAAGTATTACAGTGGAATTATGGTGTGGGTTTGCAGGCTTGGTGGTTTGAAATTCGTCACTTCTTCTCCCGAAAACCCAAGTTTCGTCAACGTCAAAAAGTGACTTTAGCTCAGTTTTGGCAGCATTTTGAAATGCCAAATTCCGAGTCAAGTCAGTCAATTTCACAAGTTTAACCTTTAACGCCACTTCCGGCTTCAGAAGGAATAATATAACGCTGGACAAAGAGGAATAAAATCAAAACGGGTGCAATCGAAATTATCGAACCTGCTGCAATTAAACGCCAATCGAGAGAGAAAGTTCCGGCTAACTTTGCAACTCCTAAAGGAAGGGTATAATAATCGGGATTATCCAGCACAATCAGCGGCCATAAAAAGTCACTCCAAGAGCCAATAAATGTAAAAATTGCTAATGTAATTAACGCCGGACGTACCGCCGGAAGCATCACATTCCACCAAATGCCAATTTCCGTACAACCGTCCATTCTCGCGGCTTCTTCGAGTTCTTTTGGGACTCCTAAAAAGGCTTGACGCAGTAAGAATATTCCGAAAGCCGTGGCAAGACTGGGAAAAATTAAACCTAAATAAGTATTTCTTAAACCGAGTTCAACGGTAAGGACATAAAGGGGAATCATGACAATTTGAAAGGGAATCATGATCGTCGAAATAATGAGAGCAAAAATAAAGTCTCGTCCCCGAAAATTAAGCCTTGCGAGGGGATAAGCGGCAAGGGAACAGAAAATTAAATTTAAAATAACTGTAAGAACTGCTATCAGTAAACTATTAAATAAATAGCGTCCGAAAGGGGCAGTTTCCCAAGCAGTAATAAAGTTATTAAAAGTCGGAGATTGGGGAATTATGCGCGGAGGAAAGCCAAAAATATCTTCCGTAGGAGACTTTAGAGATGTTCCCAATAACCACAGTAACGGAAATAGCATTAATAGCGCGATCGCGCACAATACAATATAAATTGCAATCGTTTTGAATCTCGGATGTTTCGCGATCGCCTGCAATCGTTTCATGGTTTATAAATTAATAAATTGCCAACCCATTTCCGTACACACTCCCCCCAACGGACGATCCCAAGTATCGACAGGAAGCTTCGGCACAAAAGCAAAGTCAAAAATAATCCCAATCGTCGGAATTGAAACCCATTCTGGATCGCTGAGTAAACGGTCATAAAATCCGCCTCCATACCCTAAACGATACCCGGCGCGATCGCAAGCCACCGCAGGCACTAAAATCAAATCCACCTCCTGGGGCTGTAAGCGCTTGGAATGAGGGAACGGGGCAAAAATACCATAATCTCCTTTTTCCAGGGCTTCTGAAGGCTGCCAGCGATGCCAGATTAAAGATTTATCCTCGCATCGAGGCAAGCCCCAATTTTTCTGGGAGGTTTCATACAAAAAGCTTAAATCGGGTTCCTGACGAAAACTACAATACCCCAAAATGGTTTGGGCTTGTTGAAATAAAGGAATGGTTGTTAGTTGTTTACAAAGTTCTTGGCTTTGTTTTTGCCATTTTTCTGGCGTTAGGGATTTCCTTTTTTGTAATAGTTGTTGTCTAAGTTCAAGTTTTTGATTCACAACAGTTATATGTACTAAAAAAATACTTTAATAATTGCTGAATTGCTTTGGATTAAATAGATTATTTCCTTTATAAAGGTAAATTCGTACCTCGTAAGAATACTATGTAGGGTGGGCATTGCCCACCATCTCTAGCTTTAAACTTTAACACTACTGCCGTGACACGCCTTAATTTGTGCTTTAGGAAAACGCTCGAAATTTGATTTATAGTCATTACAATTAAGTTCCGCACACTAACTTAATGGTTTGAGTCCGTGAAAGCGGACTTTGCCCACATTAGCCCCGGATTTATAATCCGAGGGCGGGCTGTCGGTTCTTACTTAGAATTACTATAACAGGAAGTACAGACCCAAAATCTATATCATTACGTCCCTTGGTAGAAACAAGGAACGAGATAAAGCATATTGATAACTGATAATTTTTGACTGTTAACCGTTTATTACTTCTTCAATTCCGCATACGCTTCATAAACCCCTTGCACATTGTACCAATTGAGAAAAATGCGAGCCACTTCGAGGGCAAGCTGTGGTTTACCGCGATTAATCAACCACTGTAAAAAAGGAGCAAGGGTTCTTTCATTTAAACGTCCACCCAGAGATAGAACGCCCCATAAAATGCGATGTAACCAAGTCATTTGAATCATCATTTTGACATCCCAAGTTGGGTGTTTTTGATAAAACAAAACTCCCATCCGCCCTCGCTGATGTTCTTGGTCAATGAGTTTAGGGATTTGCGCTAAACTAAAGGGAGGATGCCAGTGATACCCCACTGCTTCAGGACATTTAATCAGTTTTAAACCGAGCTTTTTTAAGCGAACCCCAAGTTCTAAATCTTCCCAACCATAGAGTTGAAAACCCGTGTCAAATAAGCCTGCTTCAATGAGCCAATGACGTGCGATCGCGACATTTCCCGTAGCAAAATAAGCCGCCGAAAAATCAGTCACCTTATAAGGCTCAGAAGTGGGATTCTCGAAGTTACAAGTATTAATTACCCAACCATAAGTAAACACGCGATCGCCATAACCTTGCTGTTTTCCTTGAGCCAAACCTGCCCCATGAGCCTCTAAAAAATTCTCTGTCACAACGAGGTCGCTGTCAATAAAAATAATTGTATCCCCTTGTGCTTTTTCAACTCCCAAATTTCTTGCCGCCGCCGGCCCTTGGTGATTTTGTGCGAAAGTTATAACATGGGGAAACTGCTCGGCATTTGCCTTTAAATAATCTAAGGTTCCGTCCGTCGAGCCATCATCAACCACCACAATTTCATAGCCTTTGATAATACTATGGGTTGCAAACTTCTGAGATTCTAACGCTTTTAAACACTTGGTTAAAATTGGTTTGCGGTTATACGTCGGGATAACAATACTAAAAAACATAGAAGTCATATTTTATACAAATAAAAATATTGTAAAGCGTTTAATATCTATTGACTAGAGGTAGAAGTTTCAATTTAAGGTTGGCGGGCGATTCCCACCCTACTCCCACTCATACTGACGTTTTTCTTCATAACATAAGATGACAAAATTAAGGCATATTCTTGTTTGTATATTCCCAGGTATAACCGAGAAGCGAGATTAACCAATCCTATTAAACTAAGAACAAACAACAAACAACTAACAACCAACAACAAAAAACAAGTTAGTTTTTGTAAAAACCTGCCCGCGATCGCAACTATTGAGCTTGAACGGTGTTAATAATTTGTTGACCTCTAGGGGATTGAGCAAAGCCGAGAAAGGCTTGAACAGCAGGACTAGCAGGTTCTTGATAAACATAAGATAAAGAGCGTTGATAAGGGTAATTCGCTGCTTCAGGAGTCAAACCTTCAATGGCCACAACTCGCACTGTTTGTTGATTCACCACTTGAGTATAAGTAGCGTAACTAATACCATTGTTCCCCAAAGCGCGTAAAATTGGTGTGGTTGCGTCTCGATCTTGGGTAGTAAAGTTGGGAGTATTGCCGAAGTTTGCGCCGTCGAGTACCATATCCTGAAAAGCTTGTCGCGTACCGCTTTCTGGGGGACGGTTAATGACTTGAATCTCGCTGGCTGCACCGCCAAGGGACGACCAATTTGTGATTTGTCCGGTGAAAATGTTGTAGACTTCTGTGGTGGTCATTCCCTTGCGAAACGGATTATTTAGCCCCACCACGATCGCGATCGCATCTGTCGCCACAGAAACCGCCACAAGCCCTTGTTGCTGCTCTTGAGCCGTCAAAGGTCGCGAAATGGCAGCTAAGTCTGCATTGCCGTTTAACAAGGCTTGAATGCCCTTATCTGTGCCTTGGGCGGCAGTATTGACCGTAGCATTGGGAAACTGTTGCTCAAAGCGATTTTTCAATCCCTCAGTCATCCCAACCATACTGGTTGAACCGTTAATGCGGAGGGTGGTTCCTACCGGGACAGTCGCAGGAGGGTCAAATTGGGGCGCATTGGGGGATGGATTGAGCGAAACAACCGATGGTTGCGTCGTTTCAGTCTCCGGAGTTTCATTTCCCGTCAACCCCGCTAACATCCCACTACGACTCAACCACCAAAAGCCACCACCAAGTAATACCCCAGTAATTAAAAGGGCTGCAATTAGAGTAACAGTATCGTTTTGCTGGGACATAGTGACATCACATCGCTAAAACGTCGATCTTATTACCTTTTGATTATCTTTTGCTTAAGACAAGATGGTTAACCTTTTCTCGTCACCATAACAGTTGTTATGACTAACATAATAACTGTTATGAGATTTGCGGGAAAAAACCTGTCTGACACTATTGAGGCGAGATCGCGCTCCAGAACTTCGTACAATGAAGAAACGATAATACCAGAAACAGTCACAGCCAAGCAGAACTTATGGCCAACGAAACAATTACCTTATTATCCAGCCGCGAAGTTGAAAAAATGCGAGCTGCCGGACAATTAGCTGCCGAATTGCTTGATTATCTCGAACCGATGGTCAAACCTGGCGTAACTACGCAAGAATTAAACGATGTCGCCGAAAAATGGACCCAAGAACATGGGGCAAAAAGCGCACCCCTCGGTTATCATGGCTTTCCCAAATCGATTTGTACCAGCGTCAACGAAGTCATCTGTCACGGTATTCCTAGCCCCCGTCAAGTCCTCAAAGATGGGGATATTATCAACATTGACGTTACCCCCATTTTAGACGGCTATCACGGCGATACTTCTCGCACCTTTTTTGTGGGGACTCCTTCTGCTAAAGCCAAAAAACTCGTCGAAGTGACTGAAGAATGTTTGCATCGCGCGATCGCGACAGTCAAACCTGGTGCTAGACTTGGTGATATTGGCGCAGCGATTCAAGAATATGCCGAAGCAGAAGGCTTTGCCGTCGTGCGCGACTTCGTTGGCCATGGCGTGAGTACCGTCTTCCACACTGCCCCTCAAGTCCCCCACTACGGCAAATGGGGTAAAGGCAAAAAACTTCGCAAAGGCATGGTTTTCACTATCGAACCCATGATTAACGAAGGCACCTGGGAAGCCCAAGTCCTCGATGATGGTTGGACTGCTATTACCAAAGATCATAAGCTTTCGGCTCAATTCGAGCATACCATCGCCGTTACGGATGATGGGGTTGAGATTTTGACGCAACGGCGTTCTTAGGTAGTAGACAGTAGGCAGTGGTTAAGAGGGGAAGGAAATTACCAATTAAAGGATTTGGGAAACCACCAACAACCAACAACCAATAACCAATAACCAACACAACTGCCAGTCCAGATAACCCGACCAAACCGCTAAATTCGGTCTGCTATCGTAGACTTATGAAGCGTTATCATAGTTTAGCGCTTCATAAGTCCCATTAAACCTCTATGGAAACAAAATATGAGCTTACTTGGTAACATCATCTGGTTAATTTTCGGCGGTTTTTTGAGTGGCATGGGTTATGTTTTGGGTGGATTAAGCTTGTGTTTAACCATCGTCGGCATTCCTTTCGGCATTCAATCCATTAAACTTGGTTTTGCCACCATGACTCCCTTCGGTCGAGAAGTGGTTGAGACTCCTACCGCAAATGGCACATTAGAAACCATTTTTAATGTTATTTGGCTTGTTTTATTTGGTTGGGGAATTGCTCTTTCCCACATTACCCACGCTGCAATTTTAGCCCTGACGATTGTCGGTTTACCTTTCGCAAAGCAACACATTAAGCTCATCAATATGGCTTTGTTTCCCTTTGGTCGCAATTTTAAGGCTATTGATAAAGTTAGCGCTGACTTCAATTCTACTAATCTCGCGTAGCGGTAATTTGACTATAAAAATGAGTCGCTCAAAACCCTGGCTTTTTCTACAAAGCTGGGGTTTTTAAATCAACCACTTACTGACCTATATAGTAATTCTAAATAAAAACCGTGATTCCCGCCCGCAGATTAAAATCTGGGGC
>JBKHDX010000162.1:0-11355 GCA_046541115.1 Spirulinaceae cyanobacterium
AAAATTCATCCCGTCAGTATAACTGAGTGTCTTCTTTTTGCGATTGGAGATAAGGGGCGATCGCGCCGGGACTTTTTCTCAGAGTTTTCCGCCGAATGGTCTTATCGCCTTACATTTCTTAATGTAACGTAGGGGCGATCGCGATTTTGTCTGGATATCCGTACTTGAGTTAAACCCGCCCAAACGCGATCTTTGTAGATGTTCGGGGCGATCGCTCCAATTTTTAGCTCGTTATTCAAAATCGTTATGACTATGATAAGGTTGTAACAGTTCGTAAACTATGGCGATCGCAAGGAATACAGGCATAAGAAAACCTTTCCTGATGTTTGCATTTGCATCAAGCGAAATTCTTCAAAGTTATTTAAGGAGAGACACTAAGTTATGGAAGGATGTTTGCGCGTTGGGCAGCAAGCCCCCGACTTCACCGCAACTGCCGTTACCGACCAAGAATTCAAAACGATAAAATTATCGGATTATCGCGGTCAATACATTGTTTTATTTTTCTATCCTTTGGACTTTACCTTCGTTTGTCCGACTGAAATTACAGCGTTTAGCGATCGCGTCGAAGAATTCACAAAAGTCAATACTCAAATTTTAGGCGTATCTGTCGATAGCGAATTTTCTCACCTGGCTTGGACGCAAACCGACCGCAAAGAAGGCGGTGTGGGTGATGTGACCTATCCGTTGGTTTCCGACATCAAAAAAGAAATTAGCAACGCTTACAACGTCCTCGATCCTGAAGCTGGAGTTGCCTTACGCGGTTTATTTATTATAGATAAAGAAGGAATTATCCAACACTCTACCATCAACAACCTTTCTTTTGGTCGCAGTGTTGATGAAACCCTCCGCACTCTCAAAGCCATTCAATACGTCCAAAGTCACCCCGATGAAGTTTGTCCGGCAGGTTGGCAAGAAGGCGATAAAACGATGATTCCTGACCCGGAAAAATCAAAAGTTTATTTTTCTGCGGTTTAATAACAAAATGTTGAGGGCGTAGGTTGGGTTGAGGTTACGAAACCCCAAAGAATCAATGTTGTGTTGGGTTTCCCTTCATTCTACCCAACCTACGGTAGAATAAAACTTTTAATCGTTTTGTTAGTCAACCCACCTTTTAACCCTTGCGTCTCGGGTTTTAATCCGCCGAAACCGGGGAAAAGCCATTGTTTTCCCTGGTTTTCAATGACTTGTTAAAATGAACGATATTAAGGCTTATTGTCATGTTAACTTCTACAGATTTTAGAGGCTTAATTAACGGTCGCTTTTTTAATAACTTTTTGCCGATTCCAGCGACTAATAAGTTAGCAATCAATCAAAAAACGCCAGAATTTTTACTCCCCGATATTAAAAATAAAACTACCGTTCGCTTATCAGATTATCGCCATCAAAAGTCTGTTATTTTAGCCTTTACGCGCATTTTTACAGAAAAACAATACTGCCCTTTGTGTTATCCCCATATTATCGAACTCAATGATAATTACGAAAAATTTTTGGAAAAAGGGGTAGAAGTCTTAATGATTGTGAGTACTGACACCCAACAAAGTCGCCAAGTCGCGAAAGATTTAGGCATCAAAATGCCCTTATTAAGTAACCCTAGTTGCGATGTTTTTCGCAATTACCGCGTCGGTCAAGCTTTAGGCGCACCTTTACCTGCCCAATATGTTTTAGACCGCGAAGGTCGTTTGCGTTATAAGCATTTATTTTCTTTTCTCGAACCGAATGCTTCAGTGGAGAAGTTGTTGCAATATTGTTGTTAGTTGTTGGTTGTTGGTTATTGGTTATTAGTTATTAGTTGCTGGTTGTTAATTGTACATTGTTAATTGTTAATTACCAAAGGTAGACTTACAAAAAACGTGCTGCCTCGATCGACTTCGCTTTCGACCCAAATTGTGCCGCCATGTTGCTTGATAATTTGGCGACATATTGCTAAACCCAAACCCGTGCCACCTTTGGCGCGAGAATCGGAAGCATCCACTTGTTGAAAGCGCTCAAAAATCATTTCCATTTTATCGGCAGGAATGCCACGGCCGCGATCGCGCACCCAGAATAAAACCGTTTCAACTTGTTGTTGAACCTCAATATCTACGGTACTTTCCGCTTCAGAAAACTTAATGGCATTACTAATTAAATTCGTCAAAGTTTGCAAAATGCGATCGGGATCGACATAAAGATCGAAAGAAGGGGTAGTCGGTTCGAGGAGTTGGCCGTTAATCCGTACCACCAATTCAACTCGCGCTTGTTTAGCCATCGATTGCATAGCATCGGCCACTTGACTCAACAACTCCACAGCCGAAGTTTGCTTTTTAATCGTTTTGAGGCGACCCGATTCAATGTGCTGTAAGTCGAGAATATCGTTAATCAGGCGCACCAAGCGATCGGTATTTTTGACAGCAATTTCGAGCATTCTCGCCCCTTGGTCGGTGAGTGACCCCAAGCGTCCGGTGCCCAACAAGCCCAGAGAACCCCGCAGCGAAGTCAAAGGGGTGCGGAGTTCGTGACTAGCAATGGAGAGAAATTCATCTTTCATTTGTTCGACAGCGATACGGTTGCTGATATCAATTTCGACGCTAAAAAAGCCTTTCACTCGATTTTGTGCGCCCCAGTCGGGAATATAGGTGGCGCTGATGTAACGTTGCTGGCCGTTGATAAGAGGGGCGTGCATTTCAAAGCTGACTTTTTCGCCAGATAAAGCTTTACCTACATGAGGACATAAGGTTTGATAATAAGTTTCTCCGAAAACTTCCAAGAGCGATCGCCCCGTAATTTCTTCGAGGGGAATGCCGTACCAATCGCTGTAGGTACGGTTGTTAAAGCGGTAGCGTTCTTGATTGTCTACATAAGAAATTAAAACCGGGAGTGCGTCGGTGATCAGACGGAGTTGCATTTCACTACGACGCAATGCTAACTCCGCCAGAAGGCGATCGCGAATTTCTTGTTGCAGTTTTTGATTCGCCGCTTGCAGTTGGCTGGTGCGTTCGTTAACTCGTTCTTCGAGGGAATTGAGTAAACTGGCTTGAGATAAAGCAATACCGATTTGGTCAGCGAGGGCCGTAATCAGTTCGATTTCCGAGTTTCGCCATTGACGGGGGCGATTGACACTATGAATGGCGACGGCCCCCCACAGGTTTTCCCCGATAAAAATCGGTACCAAAAGTTCGGCATAAATCCCCAACTGTTGCAACCGCGATCGCATATTGCTGTTACGGGTGGCCAAAGCGGCGGTTAACGTTAAACATTGCCCCGCATTAAAGCTTTCCCAAGCCTGGGGGTCGGGAAAGGGAGTGGTGGAACATAAGCGCTCTAAACTGTCAATCTCGGCATTCAGAGTTTCTTTAACAATTTCGTAGCGATAACAAGTTTCGATTTGAATCAGGGCGACACGCTCCGTATCAAAGAGCTTTTTGACTTCAAACATCGCAGTATTCAGGATTTCGTCTAAATCCAAGGAACGACGAATTTTTAAGGTCAATTCCGAGATTAGTTCTAAGCGTTGATAAGCTTGTTTGGCTTGTTGTTCGGCTTGGATGCGGGGGGTAATATCGACAGCAATGGCCACGGCGGCGTTATTTTGGTGGTATTTTTGGGCAACCAGGAGATAACTGCGTGTTGCGCGATTGAGATTGAGTTCGATGGTTTTGGCGATCGCGACGGTCGAACTGTATAAAAATTGTTCGATGGGTTGAGTGAGGGGGACATCTTGGCCGATAAAGCCCAAGGGTTGATTGATAAAAGCATCGGTGTTGAGGTTAAAAGCTTTAGCAAAGCGGTGATTAACTCCCAAATACCGCAAATTCGGTGCATAGCGGGAATGGGGGCGATCGCCTTGACCCACCCAAAATACAAAGCCCGGTACGGCATCGAGAACCGCTTGTAGTTGTTCGGTCGAACGGGCCAGTTTTTTTTGGGCTTGCAGGCGATCGCTCACTTCACTTTGCAAAATCTGATTGGCTTCGCGGAGTTGGGCGGTGCGTTGCTCGACTCGTTGTTCGAGTTCGGCAGCGAGTTGTTGTAAACTGGCTTGTAACGCCGCGCGATCGCTAATATCCCGGGCCACCCAAATGGCCGCATCTGCGGTAATTGGGGAAATACTGGCATCAAACCACACCTTGCGCTGGGACAGTTGCAGATGGTATTCAAAATGAACGGTTTTCTGAGTCGCGATCGCGGTTTGAATGGCTTGTAAAAATTCGGGATGCTCCTCGCAATTGAACAAGTAATTTAAAGTCAAGTTGAGAATTTCATTCGCTTGAGCATCTAAATGGGTGTAACAAGTGGGCATCACCCGGACGCTTTGTTCGGCCGGATGAATCGCCAGAACAATATCGCTCATGGCTTCAAACACCCCCCGCAACTCCGCTTCATTGGTACGGAGTTTTTGTTCGATTAGTTTGCGATCGCTAATATCCCGCGCCGTGAGTAAAATCGTTTCGGGACTCAAGGGAGACAAACGGGCATCAAACCACACCTCTCGCTGGTTTAATATCATGCAATATTCCAGTTGCGTGCGTTCTTGACGACTCAGGGTTTGGGCAATGCGATCGCGAATCCGACAAGCGGTATCGGCAGGGAAAATGTCATCAAGAGTTTTACCAATCCAAGCCGTCAAGGAAAGATGAGCCTCGCCAAACTGGGGCAAACCTTGATGAGTCGGGGCCACTTGAATACAGCGTCCGTGGCGGTCCCACACCGTCACCCAATCGTCCATCGCGGCAAACAAAGCCCTCAGTACGTCTCGGTCTTGTTTTTGCTGAATTGCCGTTCCCAACTGGGTCGCCACCGCCGTGACCAAAGCCGCTAACCGTTCGTTGTCGGCGATGTGCTGACGGGGCGGCAGATCGAACATTAAAAACACCAACACCGCCAAAACCCGATTTTGCTGTTGCCATTCATCTGTGGGGGCTTGATGGCGCATAATCGGGACGCTGAGAGCGTTTTGAATGCCCAGGCTTTTAATCCAAGCCCGGCGTTTAAAATCGCCATCTGCTTTCAAGGCTACCGCGTCCAGGTATTCCGGCTTGGCTTTCGCCCAAACCCGCCCCGGTAAGCCTTGGCCGGGTTCAAAGTGCAGTTGGACGCTGAATTCTCGTAATTCTTGAATGAGTGGCGTTTGAGCCGTTCCTGAGTCGGGGATACCGTACCAAGCCGAGGCGCATTCGAGGTATTGGCTGTCTACGCTGGGAATCCAAGCTTCGCCATAATGCCAACCGCAACTGGTGGCCACTTGGGTGAGGGCAACTTGTAAGGCGGTGGTAAAGTCTGGGGCTTCTCCGATGGCTTGGGTAACCCTGAGTAGGAGTTGAGTTTCTTCTTCTGCTTGTTGGCGTAGTTCTTCCCGTTGGCGGGTTTCGATGTACTTTCCCAAACCTTGGGCCATGAGTTCGATGATTTCGCTTTCATGGGCGTTAAAGCCAGGGGAACGGTCTTTGGTGGTGAAGAAATTTAGGGTTCCGTAAGGGCTACTGTTGACCCATATCGGCGTACCGAGATAAGTGCTATATTCGGGGGATGCTTGGGCGATCGCGAGGGTTTGGCCTTGGGTGATGGTTTGTTGGTATAGAGAGGCGGCGTTTTGGAGCGTGGTTTGTAGTTCAGAAGGCGATTGCGGTAAGGTGGATTCAACGGCGAGGATTGCGGGGGGGTTTGTTGCCGTCGCGATCGCCCCGACGCTAAATCCCAACATTTCACAGCCCGTGCGTAAATAATCTTGGCATAGTTGCTCGAAGTTTTCGTAAGTGGTGGTGTTGAGGCGATTAAGTTGTTTGAGGCAAGCGCTAAAATACGCCAGGGCGGTGTTTTGCCGTTGCAGTTGTTGGCGAGCCGAACGCAAGCGCAGTTGATTTTCGATCCGCGCCAGGACTTCTACCATTTGAAAGGGTTTCTCAATATAGTCTACGCCCCCTACGGAAAACGCCCGCACTTTATCCATGGCGGTTTCTAAAGCACTAATAAAAATTACCGGAATATCGCGGGTTTGAGGATCGGCTTTGAGGCGTTCGCAGACTTCATAGCCGTTTAAGTCCGGCATCATAATGTCGAGCAAAATTAAGTCCGGCACCACTACACGGGCGGCAGATAAGGCCATTTTGCCGTTGGTGGTGGGTCGCGCATGATACCCCGCTTGCGTCAACATTTGAGACAGCAAGCGCAGGTTGGTGGGATTATCGTCTACAACTAAGATGTCGGCTTGAGTCGTCATGCCATCAGATAAAGCGTGGGTGACAAGGGGCGATCGCTTTCGGCAAAATAAGTCACTCTCTCTCTAAGATAAACTCCCTGGTTTGGGTCGCCGAAAGCGCAAACCGTTGCGCTAGGGGTGGCACTAAAACTAAGGTATTGGTAAAGCCTGAAAACAAGTGCAATCCCTGGATTTGGGGTAACGCCCCGATGGGAGGTAAATTGCCGGGACTAAAGGCAACTAAGCAGTGATGCCATTGACCGGGAATATCGGCAAGTTTGGGTAAAATTGAGGCAATTCCGGCTCTAATTTGGGCTTCGCTGGTTGGGGCATCAGTTTTCGCTGTCGTGTCGCTTAGGGCGCGACTAATTTGACCGATACATAAATGATTATCTTGAAATTGAATGACCCCTGCATCTAAAATAGCAGGCGCGAGGGTTTGGTGGGGTTGCTGCCATCGGGGTTTGACTTGGGTTTGAGTGGCTTGGTTTTGTAAAGCTAGGCGTTGTAAGTGGGCGGGAACCACCATAGCCCGCAAGGAAAAGTTGACCGGGGGCGTTTCGATCAGTTCGGCGTGGGTAAAGTAAACGGGGACGGTAATACCGATTTTTTGTAAGATTTTCCGACTTAATCCCCCGGCACAAACCACAACGCGATCGCCGGTGTAGGTGTTTTGAGTGGTTTTGACTCCCGTGACTCGGTTTTGCGGGTGAAGTACATCCAAGACGGTTTCGTAGTGAATTGTTCCCCCTTGCCGTTGAAAGGCTTGCAGGTAAGCTTGGGTAGTTTTTTGGGGGTGAATGTGACCGTGGGGTAGATGGAGTGCGCCCGCGATTGCGTCAGGATTTAAGAGGGGTTCGCAGTCTTGGGCGGCTTGGGGATCGAGGAAAGTGGGCGGGATCGCGAATTTATCATAACTGGCCGCGATCGCTTCTGGTGATTCTTCTGGCGCGATCGTCATCAACATATCAATTTCGCGAAACTCGGTGTCCCCGTCGAGTTCGTCACTGAGTTGCTGATGTCGCTGCCAGCCTTCGGTACACAGAGTACGAGTTTGAGCGTCTGTTCCCCCCCAAAAGCCTAAACCCCCATAACTGTAGCGCGTTGCATTATCGGGATGGGGGTCTTTTTCGAGTAAGAGGACGTTGAAGTTTTGCCGGGTGAGTTCGTAAGCTAGGGCTGCCCCCGTAATGCCTCCCCCAATTACAATCCAATCGTAACTTGTCATGAGGTTTCTGTCGCGCGATCGCGTTTGATGCAGTTCGATCTTATCTCGAAAAAGGTCTGAGAGGGGGCGGTCAGGAAAAGCGTTCGAGATTGATCTCGATCTGGCTAGGCTGAGAAACCGGCGGGAGATTTCTAGGGTCAATAACTGCTTGTCGTTTAAAGTGTCGGTTTTGACATTCGCTTTTGGCACGGGACAAAGCAGAAAACTAACATCGTGAGGTGTTAGAATCCCTGTCCTCCGGCGACGGGAGTATGTCAAGAGGATGCGTCTTCGGGTTCGTCCAAATGCTCGGAGATATCTTTGTACAAATTAAGAATGTGATGGTCTTTTAAGCCATAAACCACGTTACGCCCTTGTTTGCGATAACTAACTAAGCGCATGGTGCGTAAAATTCGCAGTTGATGAGAAACCGCCGATTCTGTCATGTCTACCGCTTCGGCGATGTCGCGCACTCGCAGCTTTTGATGGGCAAGGGCTGAGATAATGCGCCAGCGATTGGGGTCGCCTAACACGCTGAAAAATTCCGCCATACGCTGGGCTTTCTCAACACTGAGAATTGGGAGTTGAAGCGGCGTTTCGGCTTCTGGATGGGAGTCAGACATGGAGATGGGACATTAACGGTAAGAGTTCATCCGAACACAAAATCTAACAAAAAGCTTAAATTTTGAAGAATGAATACCTGAACAGTTGTTCATGGGTTAAGATAAAAACATGAACAGCTTTTCAGCTATTCTAATTGATTGTTCTAAATTCTTAAAGGAAAATTATCATGGCTACCGTAACTCAAATGAAATGCGCTTGCGAATCTTGTTTGTGTGTCGTCGATATTAGCAAAGCGATTGAAAAAGAAGGTCAATATTACTGCGGCGAGGCTTGCGCCAATGGCCATCCCCAAGGGTCTACCGGCTGCGGCCATCCCGGTTGTAATTGCCACAGTTAATCTAATTGTTAGTTTTAAAACCCCGGTATCTCAAAGATACCGGGGTTTTGGATTAAGTGTGGTATTCGTGGCTGAGGAAGGGAACAGAAACCACTTCCGCTTCAGCGTTCTCAATTTGGACGGTAAGCCCTTCACCCCCGGCTTTGCTGCGAATATAAGCCAGGCCGAGAATGCCGTCGGGAGTGTCGGCAATGCTGGTGAGGATGCCAACTTTGCTGCCGTTGAGGGTAACGATGGTTTCGGGGTCAACTAGGGCGTTAAGGCGGACTCCCCAAAGTCGCTGTTTTACCCCTTGGTAGGTGTTGAGACGGGCAATAGTTTCTTGACCGATATAACAGCCTTTACTAAAGGAAATAGCTCGAACGAGTCCGGCTTCGAGGGGGTTGTAGTCTTCGGTGAGTTCGCAACCGGGACGAGGGCGGCCTTGTTGAATGCGGCGCTGTTCCCAAACGGTTTCTCCGGCAGGAATTGCCCCGGCTTGGTGCAAAGTTGACCAGAGTTCAGCGGCGTGGCTTTGGGGGGCGATGAGGGTATAGCCAGGGAGGGTGAAACCGCTACCAGTGGCGAGACGGATTTGGCTGTCTTGAAAGGGGATGAGGTGATGATGGGCTTCTGGGGGGGTTAAATTGGCTTTTTGTAAAATTTGGTCGCTTTTTGCTCCAATAAGGGTAAAACAGGCTATTTCGGCGCTTAGATCGCGAATTTTGACCTTATCCATCGGGAATAAATAGCGGTCGAGCCATTGCACCAAGGGTTCGGCTTGGCCGGGGGAAAGGAGGAGGAGGACGCTATCTGGCGTGATGTAAACGGTAGCGAGGTCGAGGGTACGGGCGGTAGAGTTAATGAAAACGGTTTGACAGCTTTGGCCGGGTTGCAGGGTTTTGAGGTCGTTGGTGGTTTGGTTGTGGAGGAATTGCAGGCGATCGCGCTCTGTAACCTCAAGTAAGCCCCAATGGGAGCGATCGCACAGTATGGCCTCGGTTTCAGCCCCAGCAAAGGCAACGGCATCGTTACCGAAGCTTTGGGGAATGGTGGAGTCGGGGGCGAAGGTTGCACCGGCTTGGGTTTGAAGGGTTTGCAAGGATTCAGTCATAAGGGGTTATTGGTTATTGGTTATTGGTTTTTTCCAAAAATGACGATCGAGAACTGGGTTTGAGGTGGGTTGTCTAAAAAAGACTCAACGCTAGAGGATAGGGGGATTTTAGCCCGAAAAAGTCGATTAAATTTCTCAGCCAGATTATTGTTCGTTTTGGCGGCGTTGGATTTCTCGTTGCATATTCTGGATAAAGGCTTGAATAATCGTTTCTGGGTCGCTGTCGGCATCGAGGCCGAATTGTTGGGCGAGGTATTGCGCCCATTTTTTATCGGTTTGTAAGCGTTCTAAAAGTTCGTCGAGGGAAATGGTTTGAGGTGGGTTGGTGGTGGGGCTATCGGGGCCGTCGTATTCCCAGATGGGATATTGTTTTTGGGTAGATTTTTGGACATTTTGGGCGATCGCGGTGGTTTTGCGCCCGATTTCCCGGCGTTTGGGCAGTTGTTCGATCTGTTGGGCCAGCAGCATCATACGGGCAGTTAGTTGCGGTTGTGGCGTTGGGTTGGTGACGAGGCGATCGCCAAAGCGGTCGAGCCAATCGAGCCAAAGTTGGGTTTTGCCGCGATCGCCCAATTGCATAAAAAAGCGGTCGATGCGATCGGCTTGCCAACCGCGAGCCACACCTTCGAGCAGTTGCATATATAAAAATTCGTAATCGGTGTCGCTGAGGGTGGGGGTGGCAGTCGCAGTGGCTGTTTCGGACGCGGGAGAAGACGAGCCGGAGCCGAAAATTTTACTAAAAAAGCGTTTGAGCCATTGCCAGAGTCGTCGAAGCATGAATAATCCCAAAAATGGTGAATTACGAAGGATAAAGGCTGGAATGGGAGTTTATAACAGTCAACAGATATCAGTTGTTTTCGTTTACAAATGAATCGGTCACAATTCTCTCATAATTTGGCACAAACCACCGTATTTCACGACAAACGCGATTAATTCCAGCGATTCCTTAAAATAACTAAATTCGTCTCGGTGGGGCTTTGAGGGACTGCGGCTCGCGCATTAAAGTGTTGAGGGATTGGCGTTTACGAATATCTAAGCTGTCGGCCAAGCTGACAGGACGATTATCTAGGGGAATCACGGCTTCGGCGGGAATCACCGCAACGGCTTCTTCCCGTTGGGGTTCAACAGCAGTAGGCTGAAGCGATCGCTTCGCGGTTGCGGGAGGGGGCAAGAGACGGCGGGATTTACTTTTCCCTGGGCGATTGATGCTCAAGCCCAAAGCGGGATTGGGACGGGGTGAAACAGGTCTAGGTTGCGGTTGGGGACGAGGTGCAACGGGCCTAGACTGAGCTTGAGGGCGACGGCGGGGAACTTTGGCAACAGGGCGCTTTTTGCGGCGGGGTTTGGGAGGTGTTGCGATCGCCCATTGCAGCATCCAAATGACAGCCCAAGACCCCACACCACAGACGATCAGTAGGGATAAAAGATTGCCGAGAGAAAAAAGCGAATCTTGGGGTTCAGGTTCAACGGGGGTGACGGGTTCAACTACGGTGGGAGAAGGGGCGACATTTTGCGATCGCATTTCGTCTTCTGGGAGTTTTCCCGCACTAAACAAGCCCACTGCCCCCCACAGGGCAATCAGCAGAAAAGCGACACAAGTCCCACTCAAAATCAGCCAATGATTTTGACTAATCCAGTCTTGGATGGGACGGTGGGGGGACGTTTTTGGCGATGGTGGTGCTGATGTTTTGAGCATAGATGCCCTCTTTCGCCTCACAATAGAAATCGAGTAATCTAGAGTCTGCCGCCATGTCTTGCTGCAATCAAACTCTAGGGCATTCTAACTTGAAATTTGAGAAAAGGAAAAATGGCTTTACAGTTATCAGTCAACAGTCATCAGTTTTTTGGGCAGTAGGCTTTTTCAGTTATCAGTCATCAGTCATCAGTCATCAGTTTTTTAGGCAATCGGCTTGTAGGGGCGC
>JBKHDX010000163.1:0-11344 GCA_046541115.1 Spirulinaceae cyanobacterium
CTGTTCGCGAACAGGTTTTGCAAACGACTCTCTAGTGGCGTGACACAATTTAAATGGTGGGTTACGGCGGATTGCGCTTATTGCAGTTATAGCCTAGATTCTAGCCGCCTAACCCACCCTACTAAAGCCTCATTTTAGCTGTGTCGCGCCACTAGGTTGAGATTGAGCAGAAGCAACGTGATGTTAAGGGGATTTTGATATGGATGGGGTCGATTGGTTGTTAGGATTGAGTTTGGTGGCGATCGCCGGGGTGACTCGCGGGTTTTCTGGTTTTGGCTCGGCGATGATTTTAGCGCCAGGCTTGAGTTTAATTTTTAATCCTCAGCAAGTGGTGGCTACGGTCATTTTGTTGGAGATGAGTGCTTCGGTGGGGTTGACTTCTGAGGCGTTACCGAATACGAAATGGCAGGAAGTTTTACCGATGGCGATCGCGGCTATCCTTACGATTCCAATCGGGGTGTATTTTTTGCTTCTGCTCGATCCTCTTTTAATGCGTCGGATCATTGGTGGCTTGATTTTGGCTTTTGTGGTACTGTTATCTCTCAGCAAGCATTCCCATATTAAAACGAGCATTTCTTTGAGTTCGATCGTTGGAGCGATGAGTGGTTTTTTGACAGGCTTAACAGGAATGGGAGGGCCACCTATTGTTTTATATGAACTTTCTGGAGAGGGAACAGCAGCCAAAAATCGAGCAAATTGGATTAGTTTTTTCGCTTTGACTCAGTTTGTGGCGTTGTTGATTTACTTTGTTCAGGGGCTTTTGTCTGTTTGGGTGTTGCAGCATTTTTTGTTGTTTTTACCGATGTTTTTGGTGGGTTTGATAAGCGGAAAGTTTTTGTTTAAGTGGGTGGATGAAAAGCTATTTCGCAATCTGGTTTTAGGGTTGTTGCTGATTGTGGCTGTCTTCGCACTCTGGGTTTAGAGTCAAAGTTTGATAAAAGAAATAGGTTTTCTCGATATATCGTCATTCCCTGTCAAAACCAACAGCCCGCCCACGGATTAAAATCCGGGGCTAATGCGAACAAAGTCCGCTCCAGAGCCGACTCTCAGACAATTATACGGCAATAAATTGGCAGGACTATAACTCTACAAATTCTTGAGAATTTAATTCTAAATAAGTTGCTTTTTTCGGAAGTCTTAACGATCTGTATTGACTGGATTTAGTATTATTCCTTGAGTTTGAGCTATCTTTGCAAGTATGAATTTACAAATTTTAAAAAATCCGATCGATCGAGGTCTTTCAATTTTACCAGGCTTGTTATTATTAGGCGCGATCGCGTTTTTCTCTTTACAGGTTTATCATCACACTGCGATTCATTTTCTCAATCCTTTACTGATTGCGGTTCTTTTGGGGATTTTAGTGGGAAATACCATCAGAGTTCCGAAGGTGTATCAACCCGGAATTCAATTTTCAAT
Organism: Spirulinaceae cyanobacterium; assembly: GCA_046541115.1. GTDB lineage: Bacteria > Cyanobacteriota > Cyanobacteriia > Cyanobacteriales > Spirulinaceae > Jaaginema. The sequence goes on from JBKHDX010000163.1 coordinate 1,417, forward strand.
GAAACGAATCCTGCGACTTTCAGTGATTTTATTGGGGCTTAAGCTTAGTTTTACTGAGGTTTTAGAAATTGGCGCATCGAACTTAATTTTAGTTGCTTTCAGTTCAATCAGTACATTTTTTCTAACTTGTTGGTTGGGGAAAGTGTTTAAGATTAATCGCAACTTAACCCAGTTAATTGCCGCAGGAACTTCGATTTGTGGGGCTTCAGCCATTGTCGCCACTAATTCTGTTATCGATAGTTCTGAAGAAGATATTACCTACGCGATCGCCCTCATTACAGGTTTGGGTACAATGGCGATGATATCCTATCCCCTAATTCCGAATTTACTTCAGTTAAGTCCACAAGCATTTGGGGTATGGTGTGGGGCTTCGATTCATGAAGTCGCTCAGGTTGTGGCTGCTGCTTTCCAAAATGATGCAGTGAGTGGAGAATTAGCAACTGTCACCAAACTTTCGCGAGTATTATTACTTATTCCTGTCATTTTTATGTTGAGTATTAGTAATCGGAAATCCCAAGCAGAAGAAGGTATTTCTAAGGTTGCTGATTCGATTCCTTGGTTTGTTTTCCTTTTTGGATTGCTAACCCTTTTTAATACATTTCAATTGATTCCAACTGATATTCAAGACTCAATATTAAACGGCAATCAATTTTTATTATGTATTGCCATGGCAGCGATGGGATTAAAAACAAGTTTTCACGATTTGAATAAAATTGGACTGAAACCCCTTTATTTAGCCATCTTCTCCTGGCTTTTCTTGGCCTTAACCAGCTTAGTTTATATCAAAACTTTTCTGACTCTTTAGCTTTTCCTAGGGATTGTCCCCGCGCTTTATTAGTGGTTAAAAGACAATTAATATTGAGAGTTACAGGCCAATTTGCTTTATGGGAAAAATATTGCCTAAATCATCGCCACTGGCAACCCATTGACCCCCTTCAGGCGGAAGTTGTTTTTGACCTTTTTGCCAACGCTCCAAGCGATATAAAGTGGCAAAAGCAAAAGCCGGAACATCACCCCCGGCACTGCCGACTAATTCGCCCCCACGCCGCACATTATCCGCCATTCCAGCGGGCAAACGGAGGTGATAGGGGTTGCGGTTCACTTCTCCTTGATGAAAGGCGGTAGCTGCCATTAAATCGGCGACATCTTCAACGCTCGACTCGATCATTAAATTGGGATTGGCGATCGCGCCCCAATATTCCGTTTCGACGATCCAGCAGGCAAAATCATCGGGCATTTGGGCTAAGGCATCCATCACCAAATAATGGGTGCCGATGTGGGTACTGTGGCGATCGCCCCTGTGGGGACAAAAGACAATTTCTGGTTGATGGGATTGGAGGAGGTGCGCGATCGCCTTCACCGATTCTTGCCAGGCTTGCGGGTCATTTTGGCGGATTTTGGGGTTAACGCTTTTTAAGCCTCCTTCCCGGCTCAAAACTAAGCCAAACTGCAAATATTCACAAGCTTTCGTTAGCTCTTGCCAGCGTTCGGCTTGACGGGCTTGATTGCTGCCCAACGTTACCGCCACATTAATGACATTAAACTGGGATTCCCGCAACAAACGCAACGGCAACGCCCCCGTCAAACATTCATCGTCTGGGTGAGGGGAAAATAGTAATACTTTTGGCGCATCTAAGGCGACGGGAAAAGACGCAGAAAGCAAACTCGGAAGCGGAATCGCCGCCGAGGGTTGTAATAAAGGAAGGTAAGCCGTCGCGATCGCGTCGTAAGGATTAGAGCGAGACATTTTGAGTTATCAGCATCTAAGGGTCACGTTTACCCGATAGTTTACTGGTTTTTGTGTCTTGCCGAGCTACCCGGTGCGCCTTACGGCGACGCGGGGACGGGCGCGCTTATTGGTTATTGGTTATTTGTTTCCCAGATGTTGCGGGAGGTGTTGTTCCCCAGAAAGGAAGTCAGAAACTTGGGCTATATGGGCCGACTCTCGAAAAAGCTCAACGCTAGAATATATCTAAGTTTTAGCCTTAAAAAAAGTATGTAGATATAGCCCCAGATTTGGCGCTTTGCAAATGGTTGGGGCTACAGATTCTTATGGGGAAGGCTTATATTTTTGAGTCCGCGAAAGTGGACTTTGCCTTCGTTAGCCCCAGATTTTTAATCTGCGGGCGGGTTATCAAGGACAAAGGACTAATGACCAACAACTAACTCACTAAAGCAAAAGTTGTGGGTTTCGGCGGAATCATCTCATTACCGATGCGAGCGCGATACAAGTCAGACAAGCGCATTTCCAGGGTAGACAAGTTGTGTTCGACTTGCGCCAATACATCCACAGTCATCGGGTCAGTTAACTGGATGCTGAGGTGATAAGCATCTACAACGCCGGTTTGAATATCGCCTAAGGCGCGGCGTAGAATATCCATGTCGTTACTTGATTGTAGCCAACCTTGTAAAGTTGCTACGGCTTCGCTGCCCAAGGCTTGCCAAGATACTTCTTCGTCAAAGGCTTTTAACCGTTGTTCGAGGAGTTGCATATTTTGCCGTTTGGCGGCGATAATTTCGGAAAGAACGGTTTTGAGTTCCATGTCGTTGGCTTGTTTTTGATACTGCTCAAATACCTTGGTCGTGTAGTGTTCCCCGGTAATGGCAGTATTGAGAGCGTTAACAATCTCCAAGCGAGATGAACCGCCCCAAGCTTCAGCTAACTTCCAAAATTCAAAAGCGCGATCGCCCTCGTTGGGTAAGGTTGCTCCTTCAATATTCAATCCTAAACGGGATAATAGAATGGTACTAAACATTCCTAAATCTCCCGGTTGTCGAGAAGTCAGCAAATTGCCATCAACCACCGCCGATTCATCGATATAAGTTGCCCCGGCGTTTTCCATATCCTTGCGAATGGAACGGAAACCGGTGGCTTGTTTGCCTCGCAACTGATCCGCCTCAATCAACACTTGCGGCCCGTGACAAACAGCAGCGACAATTTTCTCCTGAGCCATGGCATTCATAATCAAGCGTACCGCATGGGGATTCGTGCGAATTTTGTCGGGGGCTGTTCCACCGGGAATTACGATCGCGTCAAAGTCTTCGCTACGCACTTCTGTAACCGTTGCATCGGGTTTTACGGTTTCTTTTCCCCGTTTACCTTTATATTCTTCGTTCATCCGCGCTCCGAGTACCCAAACTTGGGCTTTAGCTTGTTTAAGGGCGGTATAGGGGATTTTAAATTCTGAATCTTCAAAGCCGTTTTCAATTAAAATTGCGACTTTTTTAGAGATATTACCGTTAGTGGCTACCATAAATATATTAATTAGTGAGTTAACTACAAAATTATCTTCACCTCAATGTTATAAAAATAAGCTTTATGAAGCTTCAAACCAAAGAAGGAAATAGGGATAACTTGTCCTCTATCTGTAGATAGAAATTTTACTACAGTCCGGGAAAATCATGGCTAGATTTCCTCAGTGCGATCTCCCCAAATAAATTGAGAATTTTTGGGATATTTAATCGCTTTTGCCAAGATAAAAATTCCTATATCTCAAGATAGCTATGCCCAAGAAAAATGAGCTTTACAACTCTAGAGAGAGGATATAGCAAGGGATTGAATGTCATAATGAAGTTATCGAAATTGCTTTATTTAGAACTCAAAGACTTTTTAGTTGCGTTACTTTAAGACTTAAATCAATTTAAATTTCATTCAGTCGAAACACCACAAGATTTTTCATGACTTCAACAACTTCAAAATCACAACAAAAATACGAGCAACAAAAACCGAATGACCATCAAGAAAGAACGACAAAATTCCAATTTGTGAATCCCAGGCGCAAAACCAGTCAATGGTGGCGCGACCCGGTAATTAATCGTCGCGCCTGGGTATGGGAAGATAATCAAAATATGCAGCACCAGGGAGAATGGTGGCAACACGCAGTGATTTATCAAATTTCTCCTCAAAGCTTCAAAGACAGCGATGGCAACGGGTCGGGGGATATTGATGGTGTCATTGAAAAACTCGATTACATTGTTTCTCTGGGAGTCGATGCGGTGTGGCTTTGTCCCTTTTATGAATCACCCATGAATGACTTCGGCTACGACATTACCGATATGCGGGGAGTCGATCCTTTGTTTGGTAGTATCTCCGACTTTAAACGGATGCTGAATATCGCCCACAGTATGGGACTGCGAGTAATTATTGACCAAGTGTGGAGTCACACCTCTGACCAACATCCTTGGTTTATCGAAAGTCGCCAAGACCGCGAAAACTCCAAAGCTGATTGGTATATCTGGGCCGACCCCAAACCCGACGGTTCCCCCCCGAATAACTGGTTATCGGCGTTTATGGGTCATTCGGCTTGGCAATGGGGCCCCGAACGGGGACAATTTTATATGTACAATTTTCTAGCCAGTCAGCCGGATTTAAATTGGCACAATCCCCGCGTTATCGAAGCGGTACTCAATCGCGCCAAGTTCTGGCTAGAGTTAGGGGTTGATGGCTTTCGCATCGATGCGCCTAACTTTTTCATGCACGATAAGCAACTGCGGGACAATCCCCCCAGACCGGATGATGCACCGCTTCCTGATGGTGTGGCCCCGGACAACCCCATTGTGAAACAGTTGTTTAAATATAACTTCTGTCGTCCCGAAACCATCGGCGCGTTAAAAGAAATTCGCCAACTCATGGATAACTACCCCGGAACCATGACCCTGGGTGAGGTGACTTTCTGTGAAGATACCATCGCCTTAGCCAGTGAATATGTTGGGGAAGACCGCTTGCATTCGACGTATCATAGCGCTTTGCTGGCCGATGAACCGATGACGGCCACCTTCATGAAAGACATGATGACCAAAATGCAAGAGCATTTCAATCGTGGTGGCGATTGTTGGATGGTGGGTAATCATGATTATGGACGGTTGCGATCGCGTTGGACGGGGAAAGATATTAATGGCAATCCCTATCCAGAGAAGTTCTATCACATGATGGCAGCATTACTGTTGTGTTTGCCCGGGGCGTTTTGCTTATATCAAGGAGACGAACTCGGTCTCAGTGAAGCCCGCATTCCCGAAGATATCCCCGTCGATAAAATTCAAGACCCCTTTGGCAAAGCGTTGTATCCGGCCATTAAAGGACGAGACACCTCCCGCACCCCCATGCCTTGGCATTCTAGTCAACCGTTTGCTGGCTTTACCACCTCAGACGAACCTTGGTTGCCTATTCCCCAACATCATATCGACCGTTCGGTGAATCTGCAAAACCACGACCCGGACTCCTTGTTAAATACTTGGCGACGGATGCTCCACTGGCGCAAAAAACAACCCGCGATCGAAGCTGGAGATTTCCGCATTTTATCGGTCAATGACCCTGTATTTGGCTTTATTCGTCATTACGCCGAACAATGCTTACTGTGCTTGTTTAATATTAGCGATGAGGTGGTACACTGCGATTTATCCCTATATGATGAATTCGATCCCGTCGAAGGTTTAGGATTTCCCTATCACTTTGTCGAAGAAGATGGCAAGCAGTTGGTCGAAATCCCGCCGTATAGTGTGTTTTTCGCGAACTTGCCACCGAGTATGAATTTAGACAATTGTCAGCTTAAGAGTTGCCAACTGGAAAACCCAAGAAGCTAGTAAAAACACGGATAAGCTCATCCCAAGCTTTTCAGTCGGGTGGGATGAGCGCGTCTTGAACGATTGACACCCAGGACATAAGAACAAAGGACAATCGCGCCAGACGCATTAAATTCTGTCTACTGAAATAATGCCATCATTGCTGTAACAGAGTATCGTAAAAAAACATAGACCCCTACAGCATTAGAGACTGAACTATGACTTCTAGCCCTACTTCTCCGGGTATTCCCCAATCCTTCGGCAATTACGATTACTCCGAGGTTAAGTGTTTGCCGGAAATCTGGCAATTGGCGGCCAAACGATTTAGCCCCGTTCTTGCCCTCCATGACCCCCATAGCGATCCTGAAGTCAAACTGACTTTCAAAGAGCTATACCAAGAAATCCAGCAATTTGCGGCGGGATTGCAAGCGATGGGGGTTAAAGTTGACTCTAAGGTTGCTTTATTTGCTGATAATAGCCCCCGTTGGTTCGTGGCTGACCAAGGGACGATGACCGCAGGGGCGGTAAATGTGGTGCGCTCCTCGTCGGCGGATTATCGAGAGTTGTTGTACATTTACGAAAACAGCGACAGTACCAGTTTAGTGGTCGAAAATCTTGAGACCCTTGATAAGTTACGCCCCGACTTGGACGATTTGCCTGTGGAGTTGGTGGTGTTGTTGTCGGATGAGGAAGTGTCAGAAGATGAGTCTTTAAATATTCTGAATTATTCGCAATTGATGGTACGGGGCGAAAATCGCACGTTACAGTTAGCGAAACAAAAGCCAGAAAGTTTGGCAACGTTGCTCTACACTTCGGGAACGACAGGCAAGCCGAAGGGGGTTATGTTGACCCACGGCAATTTATTACATCAAGTGAATACTGCCGGGAAGATTTTAAAACCAGAAGCGGGCGATCGCGTCCTCAGTATTTTACCCAGTTGGCACGCTTACGAACGGGCCGCCGAATATTATTTATTGTCTCAAGGCTGTACCCAAATTTATACCAATATTCGCCATTTCAAACAAGATTTAAAAGAATACAAGCCGAATTATATGGTCGCTGTGCCGCGTTTGTGGGAATCGGTGTACGAAGGGGTACAAAAGAAGTTTCGCTCTCAGTCTGCCAATAAACAGCGTTTGGTGCGATTTTTGTTGGGGGTCTCCGAACGCTATGTGAAGGCGAAACGAATATGTAATGGTTTAGATTTAGAAAATCCTAAACCTTCCGGTCGCGAGCGCTTTATGGCCCGATTGCAAGCTTCTAGTTTAGCCCCGATCCATAGTTTGGGCGATCGCCTGGTTTACAAGCAAGTTCGCGCCGCCACCGGGGGTAAAATTAAATGTACCGTGAGTGGGGGCGGTTCTTTGGCCAGACATTTAGATACCTTTTACGAAATTGTCGGCGTACCTTTAGTGGTGGGCTACGGCCTCACCGAAACTTCCCCTATCGCCACCGCTCGCCGTCTTAAACACAATCTACGGGGGTCTTCCGGTCAACCCCTCCCCTACACCGAAATTCGCATTGTTCACCCCGACACGCACCAAACTTTACCTCCACGGGAAACGGGTTTGGTGTATATTCGCGGGCCCCAAGTGATGCAGGGTTATTATAAAAACCCCGAAGCCACCGAAAAAGTTTTAGACCAAGAAGGCTGGTTTAATAGCGGCGATTTGGGTTGGGTGACGCGGGATAATGATTTGGTCTTAACCGGACGAGCGAAGGATACCATCGTTCTTTCTACGGGGGAAAATATCGAACCGCAACCCATTGAAGATGCTTGTGTTCGCAGTGACTTTATCGACCAAATTATGTTAGTCGGTCAAGACCAACGAGCCTTAGGGGCGTTGATTGTGCCAAATTTAGATGCGCTACAAAAGTGGGTCAAGGAGCAAAACCTCGACCTGGATATCCCGACTGAGGAAGAAAACGAACGAAAAGATATTGATAGCGAGGCGATTCAAAAGCTCTTTCGCCAAGAGTTAGACCGGGAAGTCAAAGATCGTCCTGGGTATCGTTCCGACGATCGCATTAGCAAGTTTTATCTATTGCTCGAACCGTTTTCCATTGAAAATGGGATGCTCACCCAGACATTGAAAATTCGTCGTCCTGTTGTCTCTGAACGTCATCGCGATATCATTAACGGAATGTTTGCAAAATAACTAAAGAGCGAACGGCTAGTTTATTAAGGATCACAATTTCATGGATGAAGTGCAATCTAACTTGCTCCTGAGACGCTCAGTGTTACTTAAGGTGGTGGTTACACCTCGTTGGAAAGAAGAAGTCGAGCGTCAACTGAAAACTCAAATGAGTCAGCATGACAGTCAACTGCAACAAATCGAAATGCAGGGACAACGGGCGATCGCCGAACTTCAAAAACAGCAATCTCCCCAAGCGACTCAGCAAATCGACAGCATTAACAGTCAAGTCAATCAAAAAAGAACTGAACTCCAAGAACGGAAAAATCAGTTTCTTCAGCAACTCGAACAAGTGCAGCAACTCAGCATGGAACAAGAAGTCGCGCAGGGTCAAATTGATAGCTTTTTCCGCGTCTCTGTCGGTGATAATCTCGTCAAAAAGATGAATGTCGAAATTTTAGTCCGAGATGGCGTAGTCGAAGAAATTCGGGGAGAGTTGTAGAGACTTCCTTGGGGGGACACAGTAATCATTGCTGTCCCCGCTTGATCGTCAAACTTAAGGCGCGATCGCGTAACTTTCTGAGTTATCTCGCGATCGCTTTTCTTTAGGACTGTTAAACCAGGGTAAAGACTTTCTCTGTGCCGTTAATGATGAGCGCGATCGCACTTCTAAAATCTCACCTCGCGATCGCTCATGGGAACTAATTAACCCAACGAGTAGAGCAGCTAATAGCAAAATCGATCCTTTTAATTGATACAAATCGAGGATTACACCTCCTTCTTTTGGTCTATTTCTACTTTTAGAATAACGAAAAAAAGGTGGGTTTTGCAAATTTGAGCCTTATCCACCCCGTCAGCGCGATCGCATTGAACCTTTTTGAAAGTCTACCCTCAAAGCCAAACTTTCTGACCCAAAGGTTGAAAAAGCAATCTTGAACTCTCCCCCCGACTGCCGATTGCCGATTTCCCACTGCCCCTTAAAAACTGATAACTGATTACTGATTACTGATAACTGAAATTACCACTTGAGCAAATTAAACTGCTCCATATCAATCGTTTCGCGGTTGCGGTAAATCGCCAAAATAATCGCCAAACCCACCGCCGCTTCGGCTGCTGCCACCGTAATCACAAATACTGTAAAAACCTGACCTTTAATCGTACCGGGGTCTAAAAAATTAGAAAACCCCATCAAATTCAAATTAACCGCATTCAGCAATAACTCAACCGACATTAACACCCGCACCGCATTTCGGCTCGTAATCAAACCATAAATGCCAATACAGAATAAAGCCGCCGCCAATAACAGAAAATACTCTAGTTGAAGTTGCATAAATCCTCCTCAAACTTATTCAAAAATTCCTCTTATTTACGCTGATTCGATGAGCCTTGCGTCGGCGTTAACTCGCGCGGACGCTCTGGTAAACGCCACACCGTTTGTAACGGCTGATTTGAACTCGCCGCTTCAATATCGGGGATAAAATCGCGACGAGCAATAATAATCGCCCCAATCATCGCCATTAACAACAACACAGAAGCCAACTCAAACGGCAATAAATAATCGCTGAAAAAGTGCTTCCCAATGAGAATTAAAGTGCTTTCAGGAGTAGCAATCGGCGCAGCCAGATTCCAAGGGGTAGCCAAAACCATCGTGCTGAGGAGAGCAAATAACCCCACACACACCAACGCCGTCGCCGCTTGACGAATCCAGCGTCGGGATACGGGCTTAAATACTTCTTGTTTGTTCACCAACATAATTGCGAACAAAATCAAGACATTCACCGCCCCCACATAAATCAAAATCTGGGCCGCGGCCACAAAATCAGCATTGAGCAGAATATACAAACCGGAAATACTAATAAATACGCCCCCCAGCAAAAACGCCGAGTAGACGATTTTCTCAAACAAAACCACACCCAAAGCTGCCACAATCATCAAGGCAGCCAAGATGCCAAACGAAACAATTTGAACGCCTTCGGCTAAATTCACGCTTTTTCGATCTCCTTTTCTATTGCAAAAATAATGACCTGAGTTGGCCACAGAGTCAATTGCCCCAAAAACGAGGGCGAGCATGACCCAGAATTATCGGTAACCAACCTCCTCCTTTTTTAACTCGATGAAACGGAAAATCTTCCGAATTGCAAGCTACCGACATGGCAGAGGTAGCTACTGATAACTGATGACTCTCCAGAAACTTAAATCGGCCTTTTCGGGGCTGAAATACCTTCCCGGTATGG
>JBKHDX010000164.1:0-11293 GCA_046541115.1 Spirulinaceae cyanobacterium
AAAAACTCTAAAAAACCTCACAGAGACATAACTAAGCTATGGCGCAAATACAAACTAGAACCGAACCCATGGTCTTAAACATGGGGCCGCACCATCCCTCCATGCACGGGGTTTTGCGATTAATCGTGACCTTGGATGGGGAAGATGTGGTAGATTGCGAACCCGTCATCGGTTATTTACACCGAGGGATGGAGAAAATCGCTGAAAACCGAACCACGGTGATGTATGTTCCTTATGTTAGCCGTTGGGACTATGCGGCGGGGATGTTCAACGAAGCCGTAACGGTTAATGCTCCCGAAAAACTGGCGGATATTGAAGTTCCCAAGCGAGCGCAATACATTCGCGTGATTATGCTCGAACTGAATCGCATTGCTAACCATTTATTGTGGCTTGGCCCCTTCCTGGCGGATGTCGGCGCACAAACGCCCTTTTTCTACATCTTCCGCGAACGAGAGCTAATTTATGACCTCTGGGAAGCGGCCACGGGCTATCGCATGGTGAACAACAACTACTTCCGTGTTGGCGGTGTGGCGGTAGATTTACCTTATGGTTGGTTGGAAAAATGTTTCGACTTTTGCGATTATTTTGAGCCGAAAGTTGATGAATATGAAAAACTGATCACCAACAACCCCATTTTCCGCCGTCGCGTCGAAGGGATTGGGACAATTAGCCGCGACGAAGCGATTAACTGGGGTTTATCCGGGCCGATGTTACGGGCTTCTGGAGTGAAGTGGGATTTACGCAAAGTTGACCACTACGAATGCTACGACGATTTTGATTGGGATGTGCAGTGGGAAACCAGTGGCGATTGTTTTGCGCGTTATCTGGTACGCATTCGAGAAATGCGCGAATCGGTGAAAATTCTCCGTCAAGCTTGTGCTGCTATTCCGGGTGGGGCTTATGAAAACCTGGAAGCTCAACAAATCATGGGAGGCCGCAAGTCCGAGTGGAATGATTTTGATTATCAATACATTGCCAAAAAGGTTGCCCCGACTTTTAAAATTCCTGAAGGCGAACATTATGTCCGCGTTGAAAGTGGGAAGGGCGAGTTAGGCATTTACATTCAAGGTAATAACAATGTCTTCCCGTGGCGTTGGAAGATTCGGGCGGCGGATTTCAATAATTTGCAAATCTTACCTTATTTAATTAAGGGCGTGAAAGTGGCAGATTTGATCGCCATCTTGGGTAGTATTGATATTATCATGGGGTCAGTAGACCGCTAAGATTGAGAATTTGAGTGAGTTCTAAAGGCGTTGCGAGAAGTTTCTCGCAGCGCCTTTTTTTGCCTAAAAATAGCTGATTTTAAGGTAATACCAAATCCGGTTTAAATATGTCTATCGGGTTAACCCGCCCGCGGATTGGAAATCCGGGGCTAATGAGCGCAAAGTCCGTCTTCGAGGACTAAATTGATCAGTGGGGATTGGACGGGGAAACCCCGCCCCTACAAGCTATCTGACTGACGGTCAAAACAGCCAAAAAAAGAAGGAGAAGAATTATCTTCTCCTCCTGAGTTATTGTTGTTTTGTTGGTTTTTCTGGGCTTGGGCTTTGAGTGTCTTTCGCAGTAGTTTTTCGCGTTTTTTAAGTTGTCGTTGTCGGGCTGCACCGCCGCGGCCTTTGTCGTTGCGACCTTGACGACGGGGGGATTCCCAACGTTTGAGTCGTTGTGTCATGGTGGTATTGATATTAGTATTGATGGCTGTAGTCGGGTTTTTGGCCCCGCTTCTCTCATTATAACACATAATGTATTATGCGATCGCCCTCTGGTTGAAAATACGGAATTTCTTTAGCAGGGGAAGGCAAGCCAGAGATTTAAAAAGTCAGAATCGAGCCGCGATCGCGAGTCAAACTATACTACAATTTTAGTCGCGATCGCCCTCGCAACGAGATCGGGAAATCTACCCCAAGGCGATCGGTTATAACCCCTAGCAGTGCGTTAAAATTGCCAGCAGCGTGAGTAAATGACCTACCCTGTGCTATGATGACTCCTCGATTGATAATGCTATTGGCTGCCCTTTTTGGGGGACTCGCTGTGGCGGCTGGGGCATTTGCGAGTCATGCGTTGCAAAGTCACATTAGCGATCGCGCTCTCGAAATTTTCCAAACCGGGGCAACTTATCAAATGTATCACGCCCTGGCATTACTTTTAATCGCCTTGTTTTTGAGCCGAACGACAACAGCAACAAAATGGCTTCAGAGTGCAGCTTGGGCTTTTATAATAGGAATATTACTTTTTTCGGGTAGTTTGTACGCCCTGAGTTTGATGGGTGTAACAATACTCGGTGTGGTTACGCCTTTGGGTGGTGTAGCCTTTTTAGGGGGGTGGATATGTCTCGCGATCGCGGCTTGGCAAAGCGACCCCTTGTTAAAATAAAGTGGTCATTGTAACCTTTTTAACCAACAGATAGCGATCGCCAAGATGAATGTCGAGCTTGGCATCAGGTTAAACTATTTCCGTGCTTCTACCGTTTTCCAATCTTTGGAATTAAACCACAATTAAGTTAGTGGTATCGGCTTATCCTTTTGAAACCCCGGCCAGCTTGCTGTAATGCTCTCTCAAAATCATTATTCTTCTCATTTAAACTCGAAAACTAGCTTGGAACGACTGCTACATCGTATCACAGGGCGCATTCGGAACTCCCTCGATTTAAACCAAATTCTCTCAGCTACCGTTGCTGAAGTGAGTGATTATCTCAAAACCGATCGCATCAAAATTTATCGTTTTGCTCGCGATGGTAGTGGGGAAGTAGTCGCAGAATGTTTGCGCGGCGCTCGTTTGCCGTCTTTGCAAGGTTTGCACTTTCCCGCTGACGATATCCCAGAAACCGCCCGACAGCTATTTGCCAAACTCGGAGCGAGATCCCTCGTAGACGTAGAAGGGGCTAAAATCGGCATGAGTCCTGTGGTTCCCAATGCTGAAAAAGGATTTACCGAAGCCGAGGGGATTTTGTATCGAGAACTCGATCCCTGTCACCAAGAATACCTCACCGCTATGGGGGTCAAATCCTCCGTTGTGATTCCCATCAAACTCACCGAAGCCCTCGACCCCGATCTCGGTGAAGAAGCCATCACCCCCGCCTCCCATCCGCCGCAATTGTGGGGATTACTCATTTCCCACCACAGCCAAACCCGAACCGTCACCCCCGCCGAATTGAGAATGCTGCAATGGGTGAGCGATCAAGTCGCCATCGCCATTAGCCAATCTCAACTCTTACAACAAGCCGAGCGCGATCGCCAACACCAAGCCACCGTCAACCACATCGCTACCCTACTCCACTCCCTGCAAACCATTAAGCTACAACACGCCCTGATCGAAACCGTCAGCGCTTTAGGGGGGTCTGGGGGTCGGCTGTATCTGCAAGCCCAAAACCATCGAGATGGCGATTTATACACCTGCGGCATCGGGGAAGCCCTCACCGCCCCCCACAAAAAATATCTTTATCTTGAAGAACATCCCGCTTGGCGAGCCTTAATGCCCCATACCGCCAACGACTGCGAAGACTGCCCCCCCATCAGCACTCGCAACCTTTACCAAGACCCCCGCTTTCAACCCTTGCAAATGAGCTTTGAAAATACACCGATTCGGGGCGTATTGATGTTGCCGTTATACTCGCGATCGCAATTTTTGGGTAGCTTGACTATATTTCGCAACGAGATCGCCACCGAAACCCTATGGGCCGGTTACTTCGACCCGGATCGCAAACAAGAATTTCCCCGCCAATCCTTTAAAATGTGGCGGCAATGCCAACAGGACTCGGCTTCAGTCTGGGAACCCCAAGACATCAAACTCAGTCAAGCCCTCGCTCAACAATTCGCTGCCGCCATCTACCAACACCGCTTGTATCAACAGGTGCGAGACCTCAACCGCAATCTCGAATCCCAAGTCAAAGAGCGCACCGCCCAACTGCAAAAATCCCTAGACTTTGCCCAAGTGTTGCGGCAAGTGACCGAGCAAATTCGCGGCAGTCTTGACCTCACCACTACCCTCCAAACCATTGCCAGCGAAGCCCTAAAACTGCTCAACAGCGATCGCGCCTTTGTGTATCGCTTTGAAAACAACTGGCTCGGTCAAGTCGTTGTCGAGGAAATCCAAGAGGCTTGGCCCTCCTGCGGCCCGGATGCAAAAAACCCCTTAGTTTTTTGCGAAACCGACATCGAACGCTATCAAACCGGCCATGTCCGTACCATGACCAACATCACCCTCGAAACACTAGACAGGGAGTATCGGCACACATTACACGCTTTGCAAGTGCAAGCCAGCTTAATCGTTCCCATTGGTACCGGTCATCAACTCTGGGGTTTATTGGGCATTCATCAATGCCGCGCCCCTCGTCATTGGCAAGAGCAAGAAATCACCTTGATGCAGCACCTCGCCGAACAAGCCGCCGTGGCCATTACCCAAGCCGAACTCTACGAACACAGCAACCAAGTTGCCCTGTTAGCGACCGAGAAAGCCTATGAACTCGAACGGGCTGCCGAACAACAGAAAAGCCTGTTTCGCGTGATCGGCAAAATTCGCAAATCCCTCAATGTTGAGACCATCTTCCAAACTGCGGCCACTGAAGTCCGCCGCTTGCTCAATACCGATCGCGTAGGCATATTTCGCCTAGATGCTGAAGCCAATTATAATAGCGGCACCTTTGTCGCCGAAGCGGTAAAATCGGGATATAGTACCGTCCTAGACAAAAAAGTGCGCGATCGCTGCTTCGGAGAACAATACGCCCAACACTATCACCACGGGCGCATTCAAGCCGTTGCCGACATTTACCAAGAAGATATCAGCGATTGTCATCTACAAATTCTCGAACGCTTTGAAGTGCGAGCTAATCTGGTCATTCCTGTAATGAAAGGGGATTTCCTCTGGGGATTACTCTGCATTCATCAATGCCGAGAACCCCGTGAGTGGACAGATTCAGAGATCGAATTTGTCAAACAAATTGCCGTTCACCTCGGAGTTGCCCTGCAACAAAGTTCTTTATTGCGGCAAACCCAGGAACAAGCCGAAGATTTGTCCCACACCCTCCACAAACTGCAAAAAGCCCAAACCCAACTGATCCAAAACGAAAAAATGTCGAGTTTGGGTCAACTTGTCGCCGGGATTGCCCACGAAATCAACAACCCCGTCAACTTCATTTACGGCAACCTCAACCACCTCAGCGACTATACCCACGACCTCCTCGACTTACTACAAGAATACAAAGCCGCCTATCCCACCCCAACAGAGGAAATTGTTGACCTCAGCGAAGAAATTGACCTAGAATTTTTGCAAGAAGATTTACCCCGCTTGTTATCGTCTTTACAAGTGGGTTCAGATCGCATTCGTCAATTGGTGCTTTCTTTGCGAAACTTCTCTCATCACGACAAAGCCGAATGCAAACCCGTTAATATTCACGAAGGTCTAGATAATACCCTGCTGATTTTGCAGCATCGTCTCAAGAAAAATAATGCAGGCGTACCCATTAATGTCATTAAAAAATATGGGGAATTACCGCAGATTAATTGTTACGCCGGACAGCTCAATCAGGTCTTTATGAACATCATTAATAATGCCATTGATGCTCTAGAAAACGACAGCAATCCGAGTATTACAATTACTACTCAAATTACCCAAAAAGAACGTCATAATCATCATTATGCCATTATCAAAATTAGCGATAATGGGTCAGGAATGCCTGAAAAAGTCAAAAATTCGATCTTCGATCCTTTTTTTACCACCAAGCCCATCGGCAAGGGGACGGGATTAGGATTAGCCATTAGCTATCAAATTATTGTCGAACGTCACGGTGGTTTTTTGCGTTGTGATTCTCAACCCGATCGCGGCACGACTTTCAAAATCGAAATTCCCGTCAGTCGTCCTTCTAATCCCTAAAATCCCGTTCGTTCGGGATAAGCTGAAAAGCTGATGGACAGACAAAACTGCTAATCCAAACTCATCGGATCGACATCGATCCCCAAACCAACAAATTGAGGACATAAATCCCGCAACTGAGCGAAATCTGGTAACTCAAGCGGCTCCAAAGGCATTTTAATTAAAATATGCCAGCGATAGCGGCGATTAATCCGGAGAATTGGGGCCGGAGCAGGCCCTAAAATTTCTCCAGAATCTCCTACTAACCCCTGACAAGCTTGGGCTAAAAGTTGCGCCGTTTCTTGAACTTCTCGCTCTTGTACGCCACTAATTCGCAGTAAAATCAAGCGACCATAAGGGGGATAGCGGTGTTCGGCTCGTTGCCGCAGAATTTCGCCGCTAAAGCCTTCATAATTGTAAGCCTGTACCGCTTGTACCACGGGATGATCGGGGGTATAGGTTTGCAAAATGGCAATTCCGCCCATTTCTCCCCGTCCAGACCGTCCGGCGACTTGGGTAAGGGTTTGAAACGCATTCTCGCTAGAACGGTAATCGGGGCGGTGTAGCAAGCCATCTGCGGCTAAAATCGCCACTAAAGTCACTTGTTCGATATCTAGCCCTTTGGTGAGCATTTGCGTGCCAATCAGCAGATCGGCATCACCGCGACGAAAGCGGTCGAGCAAAATGCGTCGCGAGTCTTTGGTGCGGGTGGTGTCGCTGTCAAAACGAATTACGCGGAAATCCGGGTAAGTTTTGGCGAGGGCTTGGGCGACTTTCTGGGTGCCACTGCCGAAGAATTTAAGATAAGGGGAACTGCATTGGGGACATTGGGGCGGTTGCAGTTGGGTGTGGTTGCAGAAATGACAGCGCAATAAGGGGGTGGCGTTGTCGTGGACGTGGTGATAAGACAAGGAGACATCGCAGTGAGGGCATTCGATGACATAACCACAACTGCGACAGGAAACAAAGGTGCTGTGTCCGCGACGGGGAATGAATAAAATGCCTTGTTCCCCTCGTTCTTTCATAGTTTCTAGGGCATTTTGTAAAGAATTGCTAAAAATTGAGCGATTGCCTTGTTGCAATTCTCGCCGCATATCCACGATTTCGATCTGGGGAAGGGGGCGTTGGGCGATGCGATCGCGCAGGGGTAAGTATTGCTCTGTATCTCGCAAAGCAACCCAGGTTTCTAAAGCGGGGGTGGCCGATCCGAGAATCAATGGACAATTGGCCAGTTGCGATCGCCATTGGGCTACCGTCCGAGCGTGATAAGTGGGGGCGGGGCGGTCTTGTTTGAAGCTGCTATCGTGTTCTTCGTCGAGGATAATCGCCCCTAAGCTTGGTAAAGGGGCAAAAATGGCCGATCGCGTCCCAATGACGACTTGTGCCTCTCCCTGGAGCATTTGCCGCCAGGTGTCGTACCGTTCCCCGTCGGAGAGGGCGCTGTGATAAACGCAGACGCGATCGCCAAATCGGGCCCGAAAGCGATCGGTGAGTTGGGGAGTCAGGCCGATTTCGGGAACCAGAACTAAGGCGGATTTCCCCGCTTCGAGCAAAGGCGCGATCGCTTGTAAATACACTTCAGTCTTACCCGATCCCGTTACCCCATGTAACAAAAATTGGTCGGCGCGATCGCTGGCTAAAATGGCTTCGAGGGCTTGAGCTTGAGCCGGGGTCAGGGTTTTGGGAATGTCATCAGCGACCTGAGGTTGGGCCGCCAAGCGCAGCATTTCTTGGTCTTGGATAACCACCGCACCTTTTTGTTCTAGGGCGTTCACTACCGAAGAACTGGTATTACATTCTTGCAGCAACACCGTCAGCCACATTTCACCGCCACCGCGTCGCAGCACTTCTAGCACTTCTCGCTGACGGGGGGTTAAATTTGTTATGAAACCATGACTTACGAGGGTAACGGCTTTTTGCTGTTTGGGACGGGTAGGTTTAGGGGGTTCGAGGTAACTTTCGATCCATCCCCGTTTGAGTAAATCGCGAATACCCCGTCGTGCGCCTTTGACTTGGCGTTGCAAATATTGACTGCTGTAGTCGTGGTCTTTTTGCTGTTGTAGTAGGCGCAAAATGGCTTGAGCGCTATCCGAACAAAAGGTTTCACCACCGGGGGGGATCGCATGGGGTAAAAGGCGGAGGCGCGATCGCGATCGCCGTAATAATCCGGGGGGTAAGGCCACTCGGACAACAGTCATCAAGGGTGTGTAATAATATTGGGCAACTCGCTCTAAAAGTTGCCAATAATCGGGAGGAAAAAAGTTAGCCGCCAAAATCCCTTCAATTTCTTTGATGCGATTGGCATTTAGTCCCGCAGGCGGACGCTCTAAACGTTTAATGGCAATGCCGCCGACAATTTGCGAACCCAGGGGAACGCTAACCACATCCCCCGGTTGCACGGGTAAATCCGGCGGGACGCGGTAAGTTAAGGGGGTATCGATCCCCGGACAGTCTACTAACACTTCTAACCAACGCTCTGCTAACGGTGAGGAGGTAGGTTCATAAGTAGAACTGGGTTCGGCTAACGCCAAGCGGGGGGATGAATCTAGCATGCGGTCAGACGACAGTACAACAATCTCGATTTCAGTTATCAGGGTAACAGCGATCGCGACCCTCCCGTTGCAAAACCCACTAATCCTTTCAGGATAATGTTAATTTGGGTATTTATTCCCTGTGATAGATTCTAAATTTCTTTCTCTTGACAGATAGACCAAGCCCCCTATTTATGAGATGTTAAGCTAGTAGCAGCATTCAAAAGTAAATTTCCCTAAAAAGTTTAAGAAAAAGTAAAAATAAAGTCTTAGCTCGGATGAAAAGGAGGAACGAACAGCCTACATGATAAGTCATCGTCAGACGCTGATTCCTAATATCATCAAAATAAATTTATACTCAACCATCGACTAAGCGGGGTGATGGAGTGCGATTTTGTAATCAGTCAGACAAATTTAAAAATCAATTTTGGTAGTCTAAAATAGAAATCGTCTTTATGTTTGACGCTGCGGTTAAAGACTTGTCCTCTGGTAGAGCAATGAAAGCCTGGTTATGAAAAAAAGCGTTATCACTAGCAATTGTTACAATCAAAACTCCTTAAATATTAATTGCACTGCGATCGCTAGTTTAGTTTCGGGTTAACTCTCATCCCATTTTTATTCATTCAGTACACCTTCAATTCTGAATATTTTGATGCAATTTCTTTCAATCATCATTATGAAAACATAACACAAAGCTACGATTGCTACGGCGATCGCCTCTGGTATTGGCTGTTACTTTTTGAACTTACATCTCCCATCTAAATTAATTATGAAAATTATTTCTGAAACCCAGGCCAACAACGTGCAATTACAAACCGACATCAACCTCAAAAACGAAGACGATACTCAAGCTACCCAGGGGAAAAATAACCTCGTTGATATTGAATTTTCTACATCTGAAAACGATGGCTCCGGTACAACTAGAAGCAAAAGTACAGATGACACTGTGGGGGCGTTTTTCAAAGAAATGGCCCGCTATCCCCTCCTGAAGCCCGACGAAGAAATCGAACTAGCCCACTGTGTCAAATCTATCGTAGACATCGAAGAAAAGCGAGAAGCCCTCAAAGAAGAACTGAAGCGATCGCCCTCGAAAGCGGAACTCGCTGAAGCCATGGAAATGAACGTTCGTCAACTCGAACAAAAACTCTACAAAGGACGAGTGGCCAAGCGCAAAATGATTCGATCGAATCTGCGTTTAGTCGTCTCCATTGCCAAACGGTATCTCAATCGCGGTGTACCCTTCCTCGATTTAATTCAAGAAGGCGCGATCGGTTTAAATCGGGCCGCTGAAAAATTCGACCCCAACAAAGGTTACAAATTCTCCACTTATGCCTACTGGTGGATTCGGCAAGCCATCACCCGCACCATTGCCAACGATGCGCGAACCATTCGCCTTCCCATTCACATCGTTGAAAAGCTCAACAAACTCAAAAAAGCCCAACGCACCCTCAAACAAAAACTTCAGCGTAACCCCAACGAAGAAGAACTCGCCGAAGAACTCGACGTAACCTTACCGCAACTGCGTCAACTGCTACAACTGCGCCGTCAATCCCTCTCCCTCAACCACCGCGTCGGGAAAGGGGAAGACACCGAATTACTCGACTTACTCGAAGACGGCGAATTGCAACTCCCAGAAGACCAAATGAGTGAAGTCATGATGCGTCAAGAAATCTGGGATGTGTTGAGTGAAGTCTTGACCGAACGGGAAAAAGACGTGATTTCCCTGCGTTATGGTCTCAACGCCCATCAACCCCATACCTTAGAAGAAGTGGGCGGCATTTTCAACTTGTCTCGCGAACGGGTTCGCCAAATCCAAAGCAAAGCCATGCGGAAGTTACGCCGTCCTCAAGTGGCCCGTCGCTTGCGCGGTTGGTTAACATAAGCTTCGTCGTTGGTTATTTGTCCTTGGTCATTGGCAACAAGTTCAGCTTAAAACCAAGGACAAGTAATGGGTAATGAACAATTATAGTCATTACATTTCCAACTCTCTAGTAACTGCTTGGAACTTAATCAGAATAACTAGAAATTTGTTATGACCCGATGACTGTTAAAATCCGCTCTGCCGAAGAAAAAGATGTCTCGGCCATTTTTCAACTGATCCAAGCCCTGGCTGAGTATGAAAAGCTGTCTCATCAAGTCACCGGTAGTGCCGAACAACTGCGACAACATTTGTTTGGCGAGCCGGTGTATGCTTATGCTTTGGTCGCCGAATGGGAAGGAAAAGTAGTGGGCTTGGGGTTGTATTTTTACAACTATTCCACCTTTTTAACCAAGCCGGGTATCTACCTCGAAGATTTGTTTGTACTGCCCGAATATCGCCGTCGGGGTATCGCTAAAGCCTTATTGCAACATCTAGCTCAAATCGCGATCGCCCAGGGGTTGAAGCGCTTTGAATGGAGTGTCCTGGATTGGAACGAACCCGCGATCGCGTTTTATCAAAACATGGGAGCGCAAGTTTTACCCGATTGGCGCATCTGCCGCGTTACCGGACAAGCATTAGCCCAACTCGCGAGTATTACCAAAAATTCTGGGTTTAAAGCCCCGTCATTATAGGACGGCTTTTTATTAATTATTAATTGTGCTATAATTAGGAAACTCACTTGCATTTTATAAAATGCTTAACCTTTCGTATCAGTACAAGTTAAAATGTGCGCCAAATCAAGCCGCCGCTATTGATGAGTGGCTTGATGTTTGTCGTTCTGTTTATAACTATGCCCTGAGAGAAAGGAAAGATTGGGTCAACTCCCGCAAGTGTTCAATAGACCGATGTTCGATTCGGTCAGAATACATTATTTCCCCTGAAACGAAACGCCCAACATACTCCAGTCAGTGTAAATCTTTGACTGGGGCGAAACGAACTAACCCAAACCTTAAACTCCCTCAATCTCAAGTGCTGCAACAAACCCTCAAACAGT
>JBKHDX010000165.1:0-11181 GCA_046541115.1 Spirulinaceae cyanobacterium
CTTATTTAGAAAAGCGTTACTATCGTTAAATCGAAAATAAAATATGAACATCAAACGAGTCTTTTCTGGCGCACCTTGGGAAGTTAAAGCCGGTTATTGTCGCGCCATTCAAGTGGGTCAAAATATCTATATTTCGGGAACAACCCCTATAGATGAAACCGGACAAGTTTTTGCTCCTAACAATGCTTACGCTCAAGCCAAACGCTGTTTAGAAATCATTGAAAAAGCCCTACAAGAACTTGGGACTGATATTCGTTCTGTTATTCGCACCCGGATGTTTGTGACAGATATTAGTCAATGGGCAGAATATGGCAAAGCCCATCAAGAGTTTTTTAGCGAACATCCTCCCGCAACTTCAATGGTAGAAGTTAGCAAATTAATCGATCCTGCCATGCTAATTGAAATAGAAGCAGAAGCAATTTTTCAGAACTTTTAGACGATGTAATCAGATATTTATTAAAACTATGAATCATCCCGATTATTATCAAACCATGGCACAATATAACCAATGGATAAATGAGAAAATATATGACGTTTGTGCCACGATTCCCGATGAAACCCGCAAAGCCGATTTAGGCGCATTTTTTAAGTCGATTCACCGCACTTTAAATCATCTTTTATATGGCGATCGCGCCTGGCTCGGACGCTTGACAAATCAGCTCTTTTATGTTAAAAATTTAAGGCAGTTCATGTATGACGATTTCGCCGTTTTAAAGCAAGAACGAGAGAAATGCGATCGCGAACTTCTCGACTGGACAAAAACCTTAACTACCGATTGGTTAAATCAACCCTTTTCCTACACCAGCAACATTGACCAAAAAACCCGCATTTTGCCTACTTGGCTATTAGTCACCCATTTGTTTAACCATCAAACCCATCACCGCGGCCAAATCACCACATTACTCTCCCAATTAGGTCACGACCCAGGTATCACAGACTTACCCTGGATGCCCTATTAATCCTGCTTCTATTACTCTTTGAAACGAGGGAGTTTAGTGGTAGAACGTATCAATTAAACCAACGCTCTAACTTTTTATAAACTTCATCGTCATTCCTTTTATCTGGATTAAAGCGATAAACAATGCGATATTCACCACTATCTACCCGATAGTAGCCAGGATATCCTTTCAAGGGTTTGCTGTCATTGGGTAAAGGATTGACATTGAGGGCTAAAGTTTTCTTGGCAATTTGAGCAGCAACTTTGGGTTGTAAACCTTTCAAAAAATCTAAAACTGCTTCTAGTCCATCAAGTTTAGCCATTTGCTAACTTCTCTAAAGCCACCGTAAACTCCTCACTACCAACCAGAGAAGACTGAACTAAAGCAGTTTGGGCTGCTATTCCCAAATTCATATCTTCTAACGCTTCCAGCCGTGTAATTAATTGCTGATAAGCTTCAGCCGAAAGAATGACATGGCTGGGTCGTTTTTGCTTGGTGATGAGTACCGGCTCAACCGTCGCTTTATCGAATACCTCGCCATGCTGATTGCGAGTTTGAGTCAAAGTGTAACTTTTCATCGGGACTCAAATAAAAGTTGTGAACATATAGTCATTACAATTAAGTTCCGCACATTAACTTAATGGTTTGAGTCCGTGAAAGCGGACTTTGCCCACATTAGCCCCGGATTTATAATCCGAGGGCGGGCTGTCGGTTCTTACTTAGAATGACTATAATATACAGAATAGCAAAAATGTACATTTGTCTGAATTGCCCAAGAAAAAAGGACGTGCGACACAGCACACGCCCTAAAAATTAAGCAGGTATGGAAATAAAATCTATTTCACGGTCACTTTAGCACCAGCTTCTTCAAGCTGCTTCTTGACCGCTTCGGCATCCTCTTTGGAAGTAGCTTCCTTGAGCGCTTTGGGAACAGATTCGACGATTTCTTTGGCTTCTTTGAGACCCAACCCGGTAATCGCACGAACCACTTTGAGAACGGCGATTTTCTTGTCGCTGGGGAACTCTTCGAGAACCACATCGAATTCGGTTTGTTCTTCAACTTCTTCAGTCGCCGCAGCACCTGCACCAGGGGCCATCATCATCATGCCACCAGCCGGAGCCGCAGCACTGACCTCGAAGGTTTCTTCGATTTGCTTGACCAATTCAGCCGCTTCTAACAAAGTCAGCGTTTTTAACTTTTCGAGAATTTCGTCGGTAACAGCAGACATGGAATTACACTCCTTAAATAAATTGTGTGGTTGTTTGGGTTAGAAATTTTGCTTTGGTATTATGCCGCTTGGTCGGTATCGCCGCCTTCTTCTTTCTCAGAAACAGCTTTGATAGCTCGGCCCAGAGAAGTCGGCACTTCGTTGATGGCCACAGCCAATTTGGTTGCCAAGGCATTGAGACCCCCCGCGATTTGAGCGTAGAGTTGCTCTTTGCTGGGCAAGTCGCCTAAAGCTTCGACATCGGCTTGGGATAAAGCCCGTCCTTCCATTACACCACCGCGTAATTCGGTTTTTTTAGTGCTTTTTTGGAAGGCTTTATAAGCTTTAACCGCCCCGCTTACATCTTCTTTGACTAATAAGAATGCAGAAGAATCTTTTAAAAATTCCTGCATGGGTTGCCAGCGCTCGTCTTCGGCGATGGCGAGGTTCATCAGCGTGTTTTTAGCAACTTTGCAAGTGGCTCCGACTTCCCGGAGGTTGTTACGCAGTTCGCCAATTTCCGACACAGATAAGCCTTTATAGTCAATGACGACGGCGAGTTGAATGTTGCTGAAGTCTTCTTTGAGTTCGGCCACAACGGCTTCTTTACTTTCCCGCGTTCGTCCCATTTATTCTTCACCTCCTTGTGTGTGGGATGAAATGACCCTGTTTGCCACAAACAAACCCCGACGCAAAGGCCGGGGTTGTTTTAGGGGGTTTGCGACGAGCTAAAACTTGGCAGAAAAAGCCAGATTTTAGGTCGCATTCCTAACCTCGGCAGGATGTTTAAGCAGTTCGCACCTGCTGTCTGTGGTTGGACAGCTTTATTCAATTGTGGGGAAACTGCATACAGGGTTCAAAACTTGTATTTAGGCAGCAACCTCGGTCATTTTCAGGTCGCGTAAGGCACTGATATCGATTTCAATCGCCGGGCCCATCGACGCAGAAATAAAGATACTGCGCCAGTAGCGTCCCTTAGCACCAGCAGGCCGATTGCGGTCTACGGTTTCCTGTAGCGCTTTGAGATTTGCGAGTAAATCTTCGGCTGAAAAGGATGCCTTACCAAACATAACATGAACGATGCCCGTGCGATCGGCCCGAAATTCTAATTTACCCGCTTTGAACTCCGCGATCGCGCTGGCTAAATCCATCGTTACCGTTCCCGCTTTTGGCGAGGGCATCAAGCCCCGCGGTCCGAGCAACCGACCGAGTTTTGCCACTTGAGGCATCATATCCGGTGTAGCGATCAGTTTATCAAAATCCATCATGCCTTTTTGGATTTCGTCGATGAGTTCTTCTGAACCCACCACATCCGCCCCCGCATCGCTCGCTTCGGCGACTTTTTCCCCGCGAGCAATCACCGCTACCCGCACTTCTTGGCCCGTTCCTTTGGGAAGGGAAACCGTGGTGCGAAGTTGTTGGTCGGTGTATTTGGGGTCAATACCTAAACGAATATGGGCTTCGGCGGATTCGTTAAATTTAGCCGTTGCGGTTTCTTTTAAAAGCTTTAAGGCTTCTATGGGTTCGTAGGGTCGTTCTTCGACCTTTGCCATTGCGTCTTGCAGACGACGAGATATTTTTTTAGCCATTTTTCTTCCTTGGGTACTAGCGAAGCATTTGCCTCTCCCCACTAACTCTGAACTTACGTTAACAAAAATTGACAACTGCGCGATCGCCTTTAATCAGCGACCGTCACGCCCATATTTTTGGCCGTTCCTGCGATAATCCGCATAGCGGCTTCAACATCGTTGGCGTTGAGGTCGGGCAGTTTGGTTTCAGCAATTTCCCGCAGTTGAGCCGAGGTAATCGACCCCACGGTTTGCCGATTGGGTTCTCCCGAACCTTTCTCAATACCTGCGGCTTTACAAATTAAAACCGATGCCGGGGGCGTTTTCAGGATAAAGGTAAAACTCCGGTCTTCATAAACCGAAATTTCTACCGGAATTACAGTTCCCGCTTTTTCGGCGGTTTTGGCGTTGTATTCTTTACAAAACGCCATGATGTTTACCCCATGCTGACCCAACGCTGGCCCGACGGGGGGCGCAGGATTGGCTTTACCAGCAGGTAGGGCTAATTTAATGAGCGCAACTACTTTCTTAGCCATTCTTTAGCTTTGTTTTTCAACCTGATTAAATTCGAGTTCGACGGGGGTATCCCGTCCAAAAATAGACAAAAGTGCCTTAAGTTTGCTTCGTTCGGGGCTGACTTCGATCACTTCCCCCTCAAAGTCCTTAAACGGGCCAGACAGCACCATAATCCGATCGCCCACCGCCATGTCTACTTTGACAACGGGTTCTTGTTCTTGGGCGTGTTTGAAGATGCGTTCGACTTCGCTCGGACTCAGAGGCATCGGTTTAACGTGACCGCGGCCCCGACCGTAACGCCGTTTTTGTTCGGCTCCTACAAAGTTAATCACATTCGGAGTGCTTTTAACAGCCTGCCAGGAATCATCATCCATTTGCATCTGAATCAGCACATAGCCGGGAAATACTTTTTCTTCCCCGTGCATCCGCGAACCATCTTTACGAATTTTTACCGTTGGCGTTTGAGGAATCTGCACTTGTAAAATGCGATCGGCTACATCAAGGGTGTGAATGCGCTGTTCGAGGTTAGCTTTAACTCGCTTTTCACAACCTGAGGCCACTTGAACAGCATACCAACGGGGTCTTTTTTGTGGCTCGTTGTTGTGTTCTTCGTTTTCGCGATATTCCTCAGCTTCGTCGGTAATACTCATTTAAAATACCATCCCTGCTAACCACCGAAAGAGGTTATCGACAAAATAAATGGTTGTCGATACCAACGTCACCATTAAAATCACCGCCGCCGACTCACTGATGACTTGCTGACGCGACGGCCAAGCAACTTTTGCCAGTTCGTCTTTGGTTTCCACTAAAAACTGTGTGGGTTGAAACCCATCTCGATCGTTTTTAGAGTCGGCTGATTTTGTTTGGGTTACGTTTTTATTTTGGGTGACTTCGCTTTTTTGTGCATTTTTTTTCGCCACAATCGTTCCCCTTTTCTCGATAGATTTAGACGCGAGTAACACGCCCTTGGTTTCTTGGGGCGGCAACTCACACAATCAGTCTAGCCGAAAGTGAATCTCTTGAGCAGGAAGAATCCTGTCAAGTCGTTCTAACAGCGAGTTACTTTGACCCTATGCGTTTAAACTTGGAAAACGCGCCCTGGAGGACTTGAACCCCCGACATCAGGTTTTGGAGACCTGCGTTCTACCAACTGAACTAAGAGCGCATTATTGGGATAGACACCAACAAAGAGTTTTGAGGTGCTTCCCCATCTAGTTTAACGCAAAAGGGGGCGAATTGACAACTCCTTGTCTTGAAGGAGCAAGGATTCTCGTTTCAGCGGGAGAATTTAGTTGATACCGAAGTACAAACCCCTAATTCTTTACCCAAGGGCGAGCATTTTTCCGATCTGCAAGGGCCGTACTTAATGATTAAGTTGAATATAAAGCCCTCCTCAAAGGACGGGGCTAATAACCCAAAATTTTCGGATAGATTCCGCAAAAAATTTGTTTACAGGGAACGGTCAAAGCGTTGTTTAATGCGGGTGGCTTTCCCGACGCGATCGCGCAGATAATACAATTTCGCGCGACGCACTTTACCACGACGAACTATTTTGATATTCGCAATGCGAGGAGAGTGTAACAAAAACACCCTTTCTACACCAACATTTTGGAAAATCCGCCGTACAGTAATTGTTTCATTTAAACCGCCATGACGTTTGGCAATAACCGTGCCTTCATAGGGTTGGATTCGTTCTTTGCCACCTTCGCTAATGCGAACGCCGACGCGAATCGTATCGCCGACATGAATAATTGGCAAATCGTCTTTAAGTTGTTCCGATTCGATAGAACGGATAATTTCTTCCGCGTTCATGACCCACCTTTTGTGTCAAACTCACAGCCTACAATCATATCGTAGAGAAGCCGATGCTGTCTAGAGTCCTGCTTGTTAAATTAAAAATACGATCGACATCAAGGAAGCAAAAGTCATCTCAAAGTAGAGATAAACTGAAGTGGGGTGGATATTGGTATCAATCAAACCCGCTTAAATTCAGCTTCGCTGGCGCGATCTGTAAGCTTGAGTAAGCTTCTCAGAGCAGTATCATCGACATCATTTCTCAGGCTAATGTTGTAGATGGTACTAGAATAATCAATCCGCCAGTATTTATTAGATAATTGATACAGAGGAGTTGAAACCCCTCTTAACCCAAGCTAAAAAAGTGTCCTGTATGAAAGACAACGCCCGCAAAGATCAAAAACAACTCTTACTCATTGATGATGACCCGAACTTGATCTTATTGGTCAAAGATTACTTGGAGTTTCGGGGTTATGAAGTCGTAGCCGCTGAAAATGGTCGCGAAGCTTTAGAAATTTTAGAACAACTGGTTCCTGACATGATTATTTGTGATGTCATGATGCCAGAAATGGACGGTTATACCTTTGTCGAACAAGTTCGCCAAGATGCGAAAACCAGTTGGATTCCGGTACTTTTTCTTTCAGCCAAGGGACAAAGCCAAGACCGCGTCAAAGGGTTAAGCAAGGGTGCAGATGTTTATATGGTAAAGCCCTTTGAGCCAGAAGAATTAGTGGCCCAAGTAGAATCTTCTCTTAAGCAAGCCAATCGCTTGATTCGCTACAGTAAGGGGTCAGACCCATCTCAAAAAATCAAAGTCCCCGATAGTGTCGAGTTAACGCCGACGGAATTGAAAGTGGTGCAGTTGGTGGCTCAAGGCATGGCTAATCGCGATATTGCCCAAAAGCTAGAAGTCAGCCAGCGCACGATTGAGAGTCATGTGTCTAATATGCTCAATAAAACTAACTTGCACAATCGCACCGAATTGGCGCGGTGGGCCATTGAAAGTAATATGGCTTGAAAAGGTTTTCAATCGAGCGCAAAATTTGCTATTCTAGCTAGAGTTGCTGGTGTAGCTCAGTGGTAGAGCAGCTGATTTGTAATCAGCCGGTCGCAAGTTCAAATCTTGTCACCAGCTTATTGAGTCATGGGTCATTTGTCCTTGGTCATGGGTTGCCCCGACTGCCGACTGCTGGGTGGGGAAAAGATCGCCCCTACACCCCCACTGCCTCAATAACTGATAACTGATGACTGATGACTGATAACTGTTATAGCCCTTGAGCTTGTAAGTAGCGCAGAATACCCCGTGCGATCGCGTAAGCCATATCGTCGCGAAATTGGGGGTTTGCCAAGCGGGGCGCATCTTCGCGTCCGGTGACAAAGCCCGTTTCGACCAAAGCCGAAGGCATTGAGGTATTTCGCAGCACATAAAACCGGGCCCGTTTCACACCGCGATTGTTCATATCAAAGCTTTCCATGATGCTGCCTTGGATGTATTCAGCGAGTTGGCGACCGCTTACAAAATAAAAGGTTTCCACGCCATTCACATCCGGGCGACTCATGCTGATGGCGTTAGCATGGATGCTGACAAATACGGTAGCCCGACTGCGATTTGCCAGTTGAGCGCGGCCGGCAAGGCTAATAAAGCGGTCATCAGAGCGAGTGAGAATGACCCGCACCCCTTGTTGTTCGAGGAGACGGGCTACTTCTAGGGAAATGGGCAATACTACGTCTTTTTCTCGTAAACCGCCAATGCCGATCGCGCCGGGATCCCTACCGCCGTGGCCGGGGTCAATAACGGCAACAACGCGGCCGCTGGTGGAGCGGGGTAAGTCGCCTCTGGGGGTACTCGGTAGGCGTGTTGGGGGGGGCGGACTGGGGTTTTCCGGTGGGGGAACCGGGATGGGGATATCCGAGGAAGTTGACGGGGAGGGAGAGGGATTGTTGGCAACGCGACCTGGGTCGAGGGAAATGGTGGTGACGCGATCGCTACGGCGGTTAATATTGCCAACGGTGTAACCGCGATTGGGAATGACGGTGATAACGACGTTGCCGTTGTTTTCGCGGATTTGAAAGCGATTGATGGACAGGCCCGAAGGGATATCGCGATCGCTCACTCTCGATCCTAAACGGGCATTGGGAATCACAATTTGATAGGTGTTGCCGTTTTGAGCAATACGGGGTTGAATGTCGCGATCGCTTTGGATCAAAAGTTGCGAGCCGCCAATGCCCAGGTTAATGCTTTGAATGGTGGCAGTTTCGCGGTTGTTTTGAGCAAGATTATCTTCTGAATTGTCTGGGCTGTTTTCAAATTCAGCCAAATTGCCAATGTTGCCCCTGGGGTAAATCATCAAGCCCCCGAAGCGACTCACCGAAGCCCACCAATCTGGGCTATCTTCAGCGACGCTGAGCGCTAAGTTTGCGCTGTTGTCAGTTTGGGTAAATTCGATGTTGCTTACACCGTAGCGATGGACAGGGATATCTTGATTTTTTAAATCTGTGGGTAGGGTTGTGCCGCGCAAACTGATGTTGACGCGATCGCGATCGCGAGTCACGCTAATGCTATCTGGGTCTTCTAAGCGGAGTGGCACATAAAACCCCAATCCCGTGACTTTGACATATTCTGAGGTTGGAGTCCGTTCGCTCAGGAGAGCGGCGCTTGGCAACTCATTAGCAGGCGGCTCAGAAGATGTTGAAGCGGTGCTGATGCGTTCGGGGGCGGGCAACTCCACAAACCACTGGGTCGGAGTTTCCCCCCGAATTTTCACCGCTTGGGGATCGAGGGTATAACCTGGAGCGAATTCGACCACCATCCGGGTGGTTTGGTTATCAAATTGACCGATGCGGATGCTCGCGATCGCCCCCCCGACGTTTTGATTCACCGTGGGGCGATTGAGTTGAATCCCCGGTAAATCAATAACCAGACGAGTTGGATCGGCAATCAGTTGGGCTTGGGGCTGTACGCCAGAGTCTGTGGTGAAAGTTAGGCGATTTTGAGCGGCTTCAAAGCGCCAAAACAGCAGTTGGGCGGCATTAGCCGGAACTGCATATAACAAAATGCTGAAAAGTGTGAGGAAAAACCAGTAAATTCGCAAATTAATTGCTCCTTGCCAAAATAGGTTCAGTTGCAGTGATGGTGAGCGCCCGGATGAGGTTCGATCGAACAACTAAGTGACATCCTCCCGACGCTCACCACTTACGGGTAGAGCGCAGAACCCTTTTTCTTGTTTCTCAATTTACGTTGCAGCCATCGAAGCTTGCTTTGCAAATCCACGAAAAAGCGAGGACGTTCTACCCGTTCTCCCGTCGATACAGCCAAAAACTTTTCCAGCCCCAAATCAATACCAATCGGTTCACCATGGGGCATGATTTCAGGAACGGAAATATCAGCTTGCAAAATCAGTTGAGCATAACATCCAGACGGCTTGAAGACGACCCTCACTTGCTTGACCTCAAACCCATCCGGGATAGGTCGATGGAGGTTGATGGGCATAGCTCCAATTTTGGGCAGTTTGACCTCAAAACCATTGACTGGATTTGATTTGAACTGCGGAAATACAAACGAACGGTACTGACCGAACTTTTTGAATCGAGGAAATCCGAATCCTCTTTCCTTCCTGAACTTGAACGACTTATCCAGTCGCTTCAAGGCATCTTGCAAGACTTGAGAGTGAACTGCTTTCAGTTCGGGAATATCCTCTTTGGCTTTGGTCAGTGCGTTTTGCTGTTTGTAGTAGTCGGGATAGGGTGTGTCCGCCGGAATGATGTATTCCTGCCTGATGCTGCAAGTATTGACCGGACATTTACGCGAATTGATCCAGTCCTTGCGCTCCGCCAAAGCGTAGTTATACACGCGACGACATTGCTCCAACCAGTTCAGTATTTGTGCTTCCTGGTCGAGGCTTGGATAGATTCGGTAGCTATAGGTCAAATTCAACATTTCTACATTCTGACAGATTTACATCTTTTGTTAGAACCGATAGGTAGCTTGTCGATTTTCGGGGCATCGAATCCCTCAATCGACGTGGGGAGTCCATGTATCCCAACGCTGACCGACGAAGGTACAGCGCGGGACTTATAGCTCCCCGAACTCCTCAAAAGTTAAAATAACATAGGGAGGCTCTAGAGATTCCGAGAATTCTTAACAGTACTTTTTAACTTCAATGCAGATCGATCCTTTGACCAAACATTCTGAATTAACTCAACCGGTCGTTGTCCGTTTAGAGGAGATTACTAAAGTTTACGGCAGTGGG
Source organism: Spirulinaceae cyanobacterium (assembly GCA_046541115.1). Taxonomy (GTDB): domain Bacteria; phylum Cyanobacteriota; class Cyanobacteriia; order Cyanobacteriales; family Spirulinaceae; genus Jaaginema. Next base: position 10,275 of record JBKHDX010000165.1, read on the forward strand.
GATACGGCTGTTCATGCCCTAGCGGGGGTTAATCTCAACATTAAAAAAGGCGAATATTGTGCCATTATGGGCGCGTCGGGGTCGGGGAAATCAACAATGATGAATGTGATTGGTTGTCTCGATCGACCGAGTGCTGGGCGTTATTATTTGGAAAATTTGGATGTGTCTCAACTTCCAGAAGACGACCTTGCTCGCATTCGCAATCTACAAATTGGTTTTGTTTTTCAGCAATTTCATCTTTTATCCCAACTCAGCGCCCTGGACAATGTGATGCTCCCGATGGTGTATGCGGGCGTATCGAGTTCCGAAAGACGCGATCGCGCTGAAGATGCCTTGATTCGAGTCGGGCTAAAAGACCGGATGTTGAATAAACCCACTCAATTATCCGGGGGACAACAACAACGGGTCGCGATCGCGCGAGCTTTGGTCAATCGACCCGTAATTTTACTGGCAGATGAACCCACCGGGGCCCTTGATTCCCGTACCACCCAAGAAGTCATGGAATTGTTTGGAGAACTTCATCAAGCGGGGATCGCTGTCATTATGGTAACTCACGAAGCGGATGTGGCTCGTTTGACCGAACGCATTGTTTGGGTTAAAGATGGCGCGGTTTTACACGATCGTCTCGCCCCGGATGATATTCAAGCGGCTTTGGCGGGTTGAGGGTTTTCAGTCAACAGTCATCGCCTCATCAGTTATCAGTGTTTTGAGCAGTGGGCAGTTTTTTTCAGTGAACAGTCATCAGTAATCAGTTAGTCAGTGACCAATTGAGGGATTGGGGGAACAACCAATAACAAACAACTAATAACCAAAGACATATAATCAATTGGTTCAGTTACCTCAAATCCTGTTGTGAGTTTTACCATCAAAAAAGCCTTAATTCCTGCCCAAAACGGTTATACCACCA
>JBKHDX010000166.1:0-11168 GCA_046541115.1 Spirulinaceae cyanobacterium
GCGCGATCGCCCTTGGCGAGGGTGGTTATTCTCTTAACAAGTTGAGATTTCAGTTATCTTAAAACCGCGATCGCGCGCTTTATTCATGAGAGCATGAGTAACATCGCCTTCGCCGCGATCGCAACCATTCCAGACAATCATTGCCACTGGGGGTTTATTGCCTTGGTAAACTTTTTGATTGAGGGCGATCGCTTGGTCGAGAATCGCACCATTAACGGCGATAAACCCCGCTTCATCGTCTTCTTCTTGTAAAACCAGCATAAAATGTTTAGCGGTAATTTCGGCGAGGACGCGATCGTATAACGGCCCCCAATCCCCAGGGCGATCGACCACAGAAACAGTCCGAAAACGCTCTGGGTCAAACGGTAGCACTAAACAGCATTTTAAGTCCAATTCTAATGCCACATCGAGGGCTAATAAGTCTGCGCCACAAGCCCCCGAACAAACTAAATGGGTGGCATTAATATTTTGGAATTGCTGGCGAATTTCGTTTCGCACTTTCTCAACGTTGGCTAACGGAAAACGGGGCATTTCTTGATTGGGTGCATCGATTCGCCGACCCGCTAAGGCAACAATCATTACTCTTGAATCTCCAAAAAAAGGAAGCAGTATTTCAAATTCATTCTTTCTCAGCCAAAACCCGCGATTCCGAGCCGAATTTAGCTTTTAGTTCTCTGAGTATTGACAAACTGAGGCGTAGAGACCCGTTAGAAAAGCCAGAAACTCTAAGAGCTTCTGGCTTCTATGAGAAAACATCTTAACACACCCAGGATGGCGATCGGAAGACGAGCTGTCTATCCTACCGATTCGGGTTCAGCGACTGACCACACTTTGAATGACAGCCGTTTGACGGTCAATGACACTGGTTTGTTGTTGCGATAAAGCAATCAACGAAGTAATCGATTCTTGTTGAACTTCCTGCATCGTTCGCAGTTGTTGGATTTGCTCTTTGAGTTCTTTGATTTGCTGCACTAAGTCTTCTAAGGGTTCCATAATTACTTAAACTATCCTTGCTTTTGCACGTTCGACATATTTAGAAAAAACATCCCAGCCGTGGTAACCGCCGTTGACCAGTTTTCGCACCCGCCGCCAATCCCCCGCTTTGGCTGCTTGGTGTACGCCTCGGTCTTTGAAGTAACAAGCGAGAACGAGGGCGGAAACGGTGGGGTCGAGGGCGAGTTCGGGGTTATTTTCTAAGTCAACGCCGAGTTTTTGACCGTAGGAACGGTAATTTGCCCGTCCTGTGAGTTGAATATAACCCCTGCCGTGATATTTCACGCCATCGCCGGGGTTGACGTTACCTAAGTCCCGTCGCCCTTCGTAGCGTCGCCAGTATTTTTCACCCCCCCATTCATTAATGGGTTTCATGCCGCTTGTTTCAACGCGCACTGTCGCCAATAAGCCGATTAACACCTGCTTATCGAGGATTTCGTATTTTTGCATCGCTTCGAGAATGCCGGGTAAGTATTTTTGGCAATCGCCGAGGGGACATTCGAGGATTTCTGCGGTTTTTTCTGGGGTAATCAGTTGGGAAGCTGAACTGACCAACGCTGCCGCAGGTTCGGGACTCGCGGTGGCGGTTGCTGTAGCCGCTTTAGCAGGGGCGGTTTCTTCTTCTTCATCCTCTTGCCACAACATGGCAGCAATTCCTAAAGGAGGGAGGTCTTCGAGGCTAACGTTAGCGGCTTTGGCGGGGGCGTTGCCCGCTTCTTCCGTGTTGCCATTACCGGATGACAATTCGCTTTGGACGGCTCGTTCTTCCTCTAATCGCCGTTTTTCTTCAGCAATACGCTGTTTTTCAGCTTCGATTCGACGCTGTTGCGCTTCTAATTCGGCTTTGAGTTTTAACTCTCGATTGAGTTTTTCTAAAGCGGCTTCGGCATTTTTAGAAGCAGTTTCATCAGTTTTTTCTTTGCTGGCGTTTTGTGATTCCTCAAGTTGAGAAATAAAGCCTTGTACGTCTTGCATGATATATTGCTCGACGCGCTCGGCAAAGATGGAATAAGCTTTACCATGCTCCTCAAACTGACGATAGGGCCCGCTGAGTTGTAAAAATTGCCACCCTTCAATTTTTAGATTTTCTGACGTATTGCGATAGCTGCGATACTTTTCGCCGTGAGAAAAAAATTCTTCAATGGCCGCCGAAATTGCCACAGCTTGGCTGAGGCCAAGGGCTGACCAATTGACAATTTCGCGAATGCGAGAATCATTACTATTAAAGCCGACTAACGCCGGAACAATTACGCCACCGACAATGGTAATCATCCGTAACGTATAGTGACGGTTTTGTTCTTTTTTGGCTCGTCCTTCTAACCATAAAACTTGGTCGAGCCAACGGTTTTTAAGAAACTCTTTGCGTAAGTCTGATATATCAAGTCGATCGATCAGTCCGCTCAGGGTTTGTTTGAGGTATTTACGGTAATCAAATTTTTTGGCCACGACGCTAATTCACTCCTTGATTGAGTGTTTTGGATATGACGAAATTCCCTACTGATTCTTGAATTTTTAGGCTTGTTCCAGAAACGGTTCGCTCCCAAAGCTGTTGATATTTCAACGTTTTTCGATGATGAAAAGAAGCGATCGCCGTCGGGGCAAAATTGACTAAATTGAGTTGATTGCACCCGAAAGTATCGCTATACAATAAGCCGATCGTGTTTGGTCTTGGTGGCTTTACCAAGATCGTTAAGGCTTTGCCAATTTCGATCATGAGAGATGCACAAATACTGAGTATTGTTGACCAATTCTTGCCAGATCGGCAAGTTATACTGCCTGGGTTGGGTATCAAGCCCCTTTCAGCATCTACCTTAGATTAATTACCCATCGTAAAATCCCGCAATTCAAAGTTAACAGGAGTTTCAGCAAAGATGAATAGGTAACGATTTTTGCGTGAATGCCAATTGAGTTTAACCCCTTAGTTGATATCCCAATGAATGTAGTTATTTTAGTTTCGATGCCACCTAGGAAATTAATATGATGTCATCTCGTATCTAGGATTGAGAAAGCCAAAAATTACTTCTCTAGATAGAAGACAACATTATATTTTTCTTTTAATATAATATATTGCCTTTCATCTATTTTCAAGTCATCCAACACAGAAGTTAATAAGACGGCTGCGAGAGGTGAAAGAAGGTCAAATCAAACTTATGTTTACTGCAATTATTCCCTGGCATCGGACAGAATTGTAAAGTTATTTAGCTGTTGTTAACAACAGTTAAAATAAACGCGATCGCGCCTTGCTTTTAAACTCAAGTTATGCTCCTATTTGGGAGTTTTATCTTAATAAGAGAAGCAACCTTAATTTTGAGCCGTGGCGATCGCATCACGACATAACTGGCGATCGCGATCGCTCAAGGTGGCATTGGTTGCTAAGAAATTTTGCAGCCAAGCACAACTCTCTGTCTCGATTTCCTTGAAATCGGCTTGTTGGATTTCTTGAAGATTCCAGACCATGGTAGTCCCGTCGTTGCTACCAGAAGCCAGAACATCTCCCATCGGATGAAACGCCAGACTATTGACCATATTGCGATGGCCGTACAGAGAATGCAACAAAGTGCCATCAGCTTGCCACAGTTTGATGACATTATCGGCCCCGGCTGAGGCGATCGTCGTATTATCAGGACTAAACGCCACATCATTCACGACATCGTTATGTTGTGTAAAGTTAAGGAGGAGTTTGAGGTTAGCCCCTTCAATCTGCCACAGTTTCACCTCGCGATCGGCGCTGGCGGTAATCAAGCGCTGGCCGTCGGAACTAAAGTGAATCGCCGTAACCGGGCCTTGATGAGCCGTCAAGGTCGCTAACAATTGGCCGTTGCGCGTCCATAGCCTCACCGTATTATCATCGCTACCAGACACTAACCGCTCGCCATCGGGACTAAAAACAACGCGGGTCACATTATCTTTATGGCCTGCCAAAGTGGTTAACAAGCGACCGGAAGTATCCCAGATTTGTAGACTATTATCGAGATATGCCATAGCAATCAGTTGACTGTCAGGACTGAAGGCAATATCGCGAATTTTGAAGGTCGTATCAATAGATGTCAATAAAGTGCCATCATCGGGTTGCCACAAGCGCAGAATCCTGTCTCGTCCCCCCGTCGCGACCAGGGAGTTATCGGGACTAAAGGCGATCGCCTGAACTTGACCGGAATGCCCGATGGTCGAGCGAGTTTGCCAGCGCTGACTGATGGGGTCTTGCTGGGAGATTTTGAGGCTACCATCGTCACTGGCCGAAGCGAGGAATTGGCCATCGGCACTAAAGACAACCTTATTTACCGCTTTGTTATGAATCGAGGAAACATTGAGAAATCGCTGTTGTCGTTGCCATAGGGTGATGACGGTATTTTGATTGGCTGAGGCAATCAGTTGTCCGTCCGGGCTAAATGCCACATCATAAATGCGGTTCGTGTAGCCCGAATAACTCTCTAATACGGTTCCTTCTAACGTCCACAGTTTGACGGTTTGATCCCAACTGGCGGAGGCCAGTACATCGCCTTCAGGACTAAAGGTGACACTGTTCACAAAATCCTCATGGCCGGCTAGGGTTCTCACCTCTGTGCCATCGAGTTGCCACAGTTTGATGGTTTTGTCATGGCTGGCCGAGGCAATCAGTTGACCATCCGGACTAAAAACGGCGTGGTTTACTTCAGCCGTATGGCCTTCTAACGTGTTTACCAGAGTGCCATCAAGTTGCCACAGCTTAATAGTTTGGTCGCTGCTGGCCGTTGCCATAACTTGACCCTCGGGAGCAAACGCGACACTTTCGACCGAATCGGTATGACCGGTTATGGTTTTAACTTCTGTGCCATCGAGTTGCCAAAGTTTGATGGTGCGATCGTTACTGGCTGAGGCGATTAGCTCACCGTTGGGGCTAAAAGCAACACTGTTAATATCCGCGCCGTGACCTTCGAGAGTCCTAATTAAAGTGCCATCAGTTTGCCAGAGTTTGATGGTATCATCGACCCCCGCCGAAGCCAGAATTTTTCCATCTGGGCTGAATACCACATCAAGAACTGAGTCTGGGTGGGGGAGAGTCGCCAAAAGTTGGCCGTCCTGCTGCCAAATTTTAACGGTATTGTCAGCACTCCCGGAGGCAATGAGTTGGCCGTCGGCACTATAAGCCACAGTCAGGGCGGCGGCTGAGTGTCCGGTTAAACGATTGTGTTCTCGGATGCCATAAACGGCTTTTTGTAGGGCAACGGCAACGTCTTGACGGATTTCTGTGCGGCGATTGGGGTCGCGCACTGTTTGTAAACCGCGATTGGCTCGCAAGGCTTCGAGTAAGGCTTCTAGGGGTCTACCGGAGACGAAGTAAGCTTTGGAAGATTGGGCCAGGGCTCTGGTATAAGCGGCTCGCGCGATATTTTCGCTGGCGATCGCCTTACGATAAGAGAAAAAGGCAATTCCTCCTAAAATGGACGAAGCAATAAAGCCAATGCTCATGGCACTCAAAAAGAGTTTTTGGCGTTTGGCACTTTTTTTCTGTTCGGCTAAACGGGCTTCGGCTTCTTGGGTTCTTTCTTCTTGTAGGCGTAACAGTTGGGCTTGACGTTGCTTTTCCTGTTCTTGGGCCGCGACAATGGCATCTTCGCTGGCTTGCAGAAATTCTTGCTGTAAGGCGGTGGGGGCGGGTCTTTTTTTCTGCTCTAAGGTGGTTTTGAGCCAATCTTGCGCCACGGCAAATTCGCTGCCCCGCAATAAAAGGTCTGAGTCTTTAGCTTTGTCTTGCCATTCGAGGGCCCGTTGCGACCATTTGGTGTGATGATGAACGTGTTCGCGATCGGTGTCGAGGGTGCGGATCAGTTGGCTAAAGGTGTTGGCAAAGTCAGCTTGGTTTTTGTGGAAGTCAATCCACTGAATTTTGGCCAGTTCTGGATGCAATTCGGTGGGATTGACGGGTTGGTGCAGAATGGTGACAAAGCGTTTGTTGAGTTTCGCTGCATATTCGACTTCCGAGGCACAGTAGGGAGAACCAATCGAACGAGGGGAGAGAATAAATAAAAAGTTATCCGAAACTTCGATACCGCGATAAATTTCTTGCTGGAAATCCGAACCCGACGCAATACTTTCTTGGTCAAACCAGGTGGTTTTTCCTTGCATCTGTAAGGCATCGTTCAGTTTGCGTGCTAAATCGGAATCCGCTCGCGAGTAGGATACAAAAACGTCTAAGGAAGTGGCAGGCGGTTGTCGCAGACTTTCAGTAATAAATTGTTCTTGTAAAACTGTGGGCTGATGCTGCGGTCGTTGTCGGGCAACTTTTAACCAAGCCTCGGCACTGCGGAGGTTATAGCCCCGCAAGAAAATACTGGGGTTTTGGCTTTGTTGCTGCCACTTGATGGCTTTGACCAGCAGTTGTTTGTGTTCTTTGTAGTAGGTTTCTTCGTGCCGCAGGGTTTTGACTAACTGGCTTTCATCGAGGCGACAGTATTCTGTTTTGACTTGGTGGGTGAGGTCGATATATTGCAAATCTCGTAAGGTTGGCGGGATTTGCTGTACGTCGATGTCTTCAATTAAGACCGGAATAATGCGCTTGTTGAGGGAAAAAGCATATTCGAGTTCTTGCTGACAGTATTCTGACCCCAGGGAATGGGGAGAGAGGAGATAAACAACGTTATCGGCTTGTTCGATACCCCGTTTAATGGCTTTTTCGGCAGTTTCTCCGGTTTGAATGTCGGTGGTATTTGTCCAAACAGTAAAGCTTTCTCGACGCAAACTGTTACGAAGTTTTGCCATCATCCCTTTGTCTTCATGGGCATAAGCCAAGAAGACTTGCGTCATCAGGTTATTGGCGTTTTTGATGCTTTCAGTGATGTATTCGCAGTGTAAATCTGTGGGGATGCAGGGGGGTTGTTCGTCTCTGAAGCGGATTTTAAGCCAATCTTCGGCGGCCATGCGCTTTTCACCGACGAGAAGATAGGAGGCTTGTTTTTGGTTGGCTTCCCATTCGAGGGCGTTGGCCAGGAGGGTGGTGTGTTGATGAACGTAGGTTTTATGACGTTCAAAGATGTTTAGGAGTCCTGCTAGGGATTGGTCGAAGTCGTCGAGGCCTTCGCGGAAGTACACCCAGTTGATTTTGCCAATGGCAGGGTGCATATTGGGAAAGCTCGAATGCAGCCCTTTGGCTTGATAGGCTTGCCATTGTTCCTCTGTGCCTTGGGGGTTGCGTTGTTGCCAGGTTTCGCGACTGATTTGTTCGACGTGCAGCAAAGGGATGATGCGTTTGTGGCGTTTGAGGGCGAGTTGGATTTCTTTGAGGCAGTAAGGGGAGTTAATGGAGTGAGGGGCGATAACAAAGAGAAAGTTGTCGGCTTTTTCGATGCCGTCGTCGATTTGATTTTGGAAGTCTACACCGAGGGGGATATCTTCAAAATCGAACCAGACTTTCAGTCCGCGATCGCGCAGGGCTTGGTAAAGTTTAAGGGCGAACTGTTTACTGTCGGCACGTCCGTAAGAAATAAATGCATCCTGAAAGCCGTTCATGAATCCACCTTTTGATAGATCATTTTTCTTTTGTCAGAGTATAGCAGTTTTTTAAAGTTCCCTAAGCAACTTCACTGATTCTTTAAAGTCAGTGCTTCAACGTCTGGCGAAAAACACGGAATTAACCATTGCGTTAAAACTTGATTATTATGATTTTTACGCAGTTTAAAGGGATTTTTCTGGGGTTTTCTGGGATTTTCTCTTAGCAATCTCCCTGGGACGATGGCTTGCCCGTGGAGATTTTCTCCAACCCACTTAAATGACTTAACCTACTGATGACGAGTCAAAAATCGTTAAGCATCAATTCCAAATTTCTTTTGTCTAGAGTAAATTAAAGTAGGACAAATTTATGGCGATCGCATCGCTCTAAGGGAAGAAAAAGTCATGGCATTGGATTTTCGCTTAAGAACCCTTCAACCGGAATACGAGAAAGCCTTTTTAACGTGCAGCTTGCGACAAGACGTTGAAGCCCAAATTCAAGAAATTACGGAGAAAATGCAGAGTTTGCGGCAGTATTACGAAACCGTCGAACAAGCAACCGGGATTCCTTGGTGGTTTGCTGGAGTTTTACATTACCGCGAGTGGAACTTCCGCGAACCGGATTTATTTGTGCGGAAAGTGACGGATATTTTGTTAGCCAAGCAATATCACCAAGCTAAAACCCGCACATTAGGGTCATACTTGTGGGGTTTGGATTTATGGAATGGCTTTAGAAGTGGCATCGGTGACGAATCCGAATGGATTTGGGCAGGAACCAACGTTCTCGAACGCTCCTCCCAGCAAATTGGCGCTGCTGCCATTATCCACCACTTGCAGTCCAAGAAAATTATTGACATTCCCAAGCCCGGAGCAGGAATTGCCCTCAAAGTCTTATCCAATACGGTTTTCAAGTTCAAGCCCACTCAATCTTTCCGACTCGAAGAAAATGAAAAGATAACCGTCAAAGCCGGAACTCGTCTTGAAATCCTCGAAGACGAACCGGCTACAGACGGTCACGTTAAAGTTGTGCTGCCGGATGGAGTTTTACTCGGTCAAAATAACCACATGGAGTGGTACGTTTTCAAGGATCACATCCAAATTCAAGGCACTGAACCCGAAAATAAACCGGACGACAAACCCGAAGAACCGGAAACGAAAATTGCCTCAGAAAACCAAGGTCGCCCGATTACTGTACCCAAGCTCGGCACGGTTTATTTAGGCAATCCGATTCTCAACGGCGGGCATTTTAGTTGGGCCGAAGCCACCAAAAATGGGACGCGGATTCCGGCGAATGCTGAAGTCATTGATGGGATTTTGCGGGTCGCTGAAGCCATGGAAGAAGTCCGCGAATATATGGGACAAAAACCGATTACGATTAATTCTTGGTATCGCGACCCCGTAACCAATCGTCAGGTTGGCGGTGCGAGTCGTTCCCGCCATTTGGTCGGGGATGCGGTGGATTTTGTGGTGCATGGAATTCCACCAAAACAAGCGCACCAGCGTTTAGAGTCTTGGTGGGGCAATCGCGGTGGGATTGCTAGTGCCAGTTGCTTTACCCATCTCGATACGCGGGGTTATCGCGCTCGTTGGAGTTATGGGTTTTAAGTGAAGTCAAATGAGGATTCTGGAATATCCAAAATATTTGCTTGTGACAGTAACCGTCGTTCTTTTACAAATGACGAATGACCCATGACCAAGGGCAACCCCAGTTATGTAACAACCGGGGTTGAATTGATATTAACTATGCTGCCATTCCGTGTGGAAAAATTCGTCTCTGGGCTTGTCGGTACGTTCGTAGGTGTGTGCGCCGAAATAATCTCGTTGGGCTTGGGTGAGATTTTGGGGGAGACGGGCCCGTCGGTAAGCGTCGAAGTAGTCGAGGGAAGCACTAAACGCCGGGATTGAAATACCAATGGTATTGGCGGCGATGAGTACGTCTCGCCAAGCTTGCTGACGGTCGAGAATGGTTTGTTTGAATTCGGGGGCTAACAACAGGTTGGGCAGTTTCGGGTTGTCGAGGAAGGCTTGCTTGATTTTATCGAGGAATCCTGCCCGAATAATACAACCGCCTTTCCAGATGCGGGCATCTTCGGCGAGGTCGAGGTTGTAGCCAAATTCTTCGGAGGCTTTGCCTAAGAGTGCCATGCCTTGGGCATAGGAACACATTTTAGAGCAGTATAAAGCATCGCGGACTTTGTTGATAAAGGCGGCGCGATCGCCAAAATCATACTTAGCATCCGGCCCGGCCAGTTCTTTTTCTGCCGCAACCCGTTCATCCTTATAGGAAGACACCACCCGCGCATTCACCGCCGCATAAATGGTGGGAATCGAGATACCCAATTCCAAGGAACTCACCACCGTCCAGCGACCCGTTCCTTTTTGACCCGCCAAGTCGAGAATATAATCAACCAGGTAGCCGCCGGTTTCCGGGTCTTTCTGGGTGAAAATATCGGCAGTAATTTCAATTAAGAAGGAATTTAGCTCCTCTGTCTGGTTCCATTCCTTGAAAACTTCGTGTAGCTCCTCATTACTCAAGCCTAAGCCATTTTTCAAAATATCGTAGGCTTCAGCGATCAGTTGCATATCGCCGTATTCAATGCCATTGTGAACCATTTTCACATAATGACCTGCACCCCCAGGGCCGATGAAGGTCACGCAGGGGCCATCGTCCACTTGAGCGGCGATTTTAGTCAAAATGGGTTCGAGTTCTTTATAAGCCGAATTGGTTCCCCCTGGCATTAAACTCGGGCCGTTGAGTGCGCCTTCTTCGCCACCACTCACCCCCATACCAATAAACCGCAAACCCGAAGACTCTAGTTCTTGGGTGCGACGTTCGGTATCTTCATACAACGAGTTACCGCCGTCAATCATCATATCCCCTTCATCGAGAAGCGGTTTGAGTTGACCAATCACAGCATCCACGGGTTTACCCGCTTTGACCATAATCAGAATTTGCCGGGGAGGTTCGAGGGCTTGGACAAATTCTTCGAGGGAATAAGCGGCTTTGATGTCTTTTCCTTGGGCCCGCGTCTTCATAAATTCTTCTGTTTTGGCAGAGGTGCGGTTATACACAGCAATAGGAAAACCGCGACTTTCCACGTTGAGAGCGAGATTTTCGCCCATGACAGCGAGGCCAATGACACCGAAACTTCTTTTCGTCATAACGTTTTAGGGTTGTTCTATCGCACTTGAGTTCACTTTCAGGGTATCCCGAACTGCTCTCAACGTTTCTAAAGAAGGGATTAAAGTTGCGTCAGTGTGGAGATTGGATGAGGACAGAAGGAAGGACGTTTTAGGGGGTTTTCTCAGACGGGACAGAAATCCCTTCATGGGGAACCAGTGTCATTAAGTCTTCAATTTTCTTGAGGTTGGGGTCGCCTGCGAGGTAGCCGATACCGCGATGCAGGTGTAAGCGAAATTGAGCAATCAGGGTTTCTCTACGAGTTCCCAAGCCGTCGTTATGACAGCGTTGCTTCAGGGCCATTAGCAACAAATCGCTCATATCGCCGCCAAATACCCGCCAGGTGAGTTCGACGTTGCTATCGGCGGGTATGGGTACAGGGGAGGGAATACTTTCATCTGCCAGGGAACGACAAAAGGCCCAGCGACAAAGGATGTTCCATTGCTCGATGCGGGTGTTGCGTTTGAGTTTGGTGAGTTGGTCTTTGGCGGTTTGGGAGAGTTTAAAGCGTTCGATGGGAGATTCCATT
>JBKHDX010000167.1:0-10955 GCA_046541115.1 Spirulinaceae cyanobacterium
TGCTGTTTGGACTGAATGGGTGCGTCGAGGGCTTTGAGAATACGATCGCGACTTTCGGCTAAATGGGCTTTAGTGTAGAGATCGACATCGTTCCCAAAGCGAGCTAACATCGCATCTAAGCGATCGGCGAGTTCGTTGAGTTGATACCAAGCCAAAGTCCGCGCATCTTCCGGGACGCGAGATTGGCGGAGGGTCATGCGGGTGAGCAAATCTAGGTGTTCTCGCTGTAAGGCGCGGCGAAAGCTAGAAATATTGAGGTTATCCCGATCCGGTTGCCAAATTTCCGTCCAAACGGCTAATTCTAAGGTTTCAAACAGTTCGGGAAGGGTGAGGGCTTCGTCGGGATTGCTTTTGAGTTCTAATTCCCGCAAGCGATTAAGGCGGTTTTCGTCGAGAAGCGATCGCAAAATCCGACTTTGGACGAAAAAGACGCGATTGAGGATGGGATAATCTGCCCGACTTCCGGGGGATTGTCCCCAGTGATTCCAGCGAGACGGCGCAAGGCGGTTGAGTAAATCTGGGGAAAAGCCAAAGGCATCTTGAGCGAAAACGTACTTTTGCAGGGCTTCTAGGGCTTCTCGCTGTTGCGTGGCTGAAACGGATTCAAAGGGCAAGCGCGGATCGCCAGGACGGGAACGATTAAAGGATTGACCGCCAACATAATTGGATAATAACAACGCCTGACGGAAATAGTAGTTAAAAATCGTTGTAAACTTGCCTCGCAGTTCACTGTAGGAATCTCCCGTGACGGGATAGCGTTTTTCGAGGGTTTCCCACATCAAACGGGCATTATCCATTTGCAGTTGGGCGTATTGTAAAATGTCGCCACTGAGGTCAAAAACATTCACTTCTGGGTCGTGAAAGCCCCGCACATCTTCATCGGTAGCATAAGCTAATTCCGGGTCGGGCGATCGCGCCGCAATCCGTTGGAGAAAGCGGTTTTCGGCCTCAGAGAATTTCTCACCGCTAGGAGTATAACCGTATTCAATCGCCCATTGATCGTAAGGCCCCACCAAAACGGGATAATAATCCCCTTGGGTTTTGCCCGGAGGTGCGAGATTCACCGCCACATAATCCATCACCGAGCTTACCATGCCTTTACTGCGGGTGAGGGCGCGATCGTTGAGGTTGTCGGGATGATGGAGGGTACTGCCGTGGAAGTTGTGCCGCAAACCCAAAGTATGGCCGACTTCGTGGGCGATCAGGTAATGTAAAAACTGGCTGATATATTCCTCCCCATCTCCTACTGCATCAATTTGAGGCAAGAGAGACATCCCCAAAGCCCCGACGCTGATTTGCTGTTTTGCCCCCAACCCAAAGCATAAATCCTGTTCGACAGCGAGTTGATGCACAAAGGGCGGTAAAGCCTGGGTTTCTGAAGTCTCATTTTCGGTAATCATTGCCCCGATGTCGGGAATTTCTAGATTTTCGTGACAAAGCTGTGATGTGGCGTTACTTTGCGGGCGATTTTCCGCGAGGGCTTCATAATTGCCTCGGGCCCAGCGCACCACATTGGCATCAATCACGATGTCTGCATCGAGAATTTGTCCGGTGAGGGGGTTAACGTGGGAGGGGCCAATACCGAGGAAAGCGGAACTCAGGGAACTCGACCAGCGAATGGTGTTGTAACGGGCATCGGCGGGTTGCCAATCGGCATCATCGGGCATTTGTCGGGCTTCTATGGCGTTTTGAAAGCCTGCTTGCTCAAAGGCTTTGTTCCACATCAAAATCCCGGATTTGACGGCTTCTCGGTACTCTAACGGGACGGTGTTTTCGATCCAGAAGACGATGGGTTCTTTGGGAGGGGAAAGTTCGGCGTTGGGGTCGCTGGGTTCGAGATGCCAGCGATTGATATAACGGATAAAGTTGTCGGGATTGTCGTTGGGGGAAAGGTTTTGATAAGCGGTGAGAAAGTAACCGATTCGTTCGTCGGCTAATCGGGGAACATAGCCGTTATTTTCCGGCAGGGCAACCATGCTGTAGTGTACGGACAGGTTAAAGGCGCGAGAGTCGGGTAAGGTGGGAAGATTGGTAAAGAGGGCTTCGCTACCTTTGGCAACATAGCCGTAGGTGGTTTCGATTTCGACGTTTTGCGGGAAAACTTGGGCTTCGTTGAAGTAGGTTTTGTCGGAGTCGAGGCTATAGCTTGCACCGAGTAAAAAGGGGAGAGAAGCGGTTAAGCCGGGTAAGTCTTCCCCAGAGAGGAAAATTTTGCTTAAATCGATGAGATAGCTGTTATTTTTGGAGTTTTCGCTGATAATATCCAGGGAATATAATACCGAGTCGCTAAAGGAAGCTTGCGATCGCGCCGCGATTTCATCGTTTTCTCGCGCTCTAAAGTTAACATTGGGACGTTCAAATAAAATGCGATCTTGGACTTTGCGAAAGCGAAAGATAAACTCATTCAAGGATAAACCGTTGAGTAGGTAACCGTCTCCAATGCCCCGCGAAAGGGTCATAATGCACAGATAGTTTTGATTGAGTTGTTCGGGCTGAATCTCTAGATAAAGTTTGCCTTTGCTTTTGTCCCGATACAGGCTAAACAAGCCTTTGAGGTGTTCCATCCCAGAGATGCTTTCCTCAAAAGATTTGGAACGTGCAGACGCAAATAAAGCTGATTGTCGGGTGGGGCTGTCTTGATTTTGCGCGGCTGTGGGAAGACTCGCTTTTACCCCAAACAACCCCGTCCACAAAAATAATCCAAGCAGCAAGCAAAGCCAAAATTTACGCTGATTCATGTCTCAATCTTTAACGGTGCGATCGCGTTCTATTCCTATCTAGTTTAGTCTTTCGTTTCTGATTCTAGGGACTTTTGTCTAGACTCGGTGGAGGTGTTTTAGTGTTGTCTAAAAAATCAATATTTGCGTGCCGCTACGCGGATCCTGTAGGGATCGCAAATTTTCTCGGCAACAGACTTACAAGAATGCAAATGTATTGCTACAAATAAATGAATAACCCTTAATAATTAGTTGAATGATCCCCCTACAGTTGACCTTAAAAAACTTCCTGAGTTATCGCGATGCAACCTTAGATTTTCGCGGCTTGCACACTGCTTGCGTTTGTGGGGCTAATGGTGCAGGAAAGTCATCTTTACTCGAAGCGATTACTTGGTCAATTTGGGGGAAAAGCCGCGCGGGAAGCGATGAAGATGTCATTAAAGCCGGTACAAAAGATGCGCGGGTTGATTTTACTTTTATCAGCAATAATCAAACTTATCGCACTATCCGCACTCGTCGTAGGGGGCGATCGCAAAGCTTAAGCTTTCAGGTGAAAACCGAATCCGGGGATTTTCAATCTTTAGATGCGAAAGGGGTACGGGAAACCCAAAAATATATCGAAGAAACCCTAAAGTTAGATTACGATACTTTTATCAATTCAGCTTATTTGCGTCAAGGCCAAGCAGATAAGTTTATGAACGAAAGTGCCAGTAAACGGAAGGAAGTTTTAGTAAAATTACTTAATCTAGACCGTTACGACGATTTAGCCACAAAAGCGAAAGATAATTCTAAACAATACAAAGGTAAAGCCGAACAACTCGAAATTCAACTGCAATCCCTAACGCAACGGTTAGACACTCGCAGTCAAATCGAACAAGAGTTAAAAGTGATTAACCAAGAGTTCGCGCAACGCCAAAAGCAGCAAGAAACCCAGCGACAGGAATTACAATCTCTGCAAACCCTAGATCGCGATCGCCAAAATCTCCAGCAACAATATCAATGGCAACAGCAACAATGCCATAATCTAGAAGACGATGGTAAACGTGCCGCTCAAGAAGTCAGTCACCTCGAAAAGCAAATTTCGCAACTGCAACAACTGATCCAACAAGCCCCAGAAATTACCCAAGCTTATCAACAGGGGCTACAGTGGCAAGAAGAAGAAGAAAGCCTTGGCAAAAAATTTCAAATCGAACGAGACACCCAACAAAAACGCCACCAACTCGAACAACAACTCAACCAAAAACTCAGCGAATTAAACTTAAAACTCCATCAAAATCACGATCGGCGATCGCGTCTTTTGCAACAAGAAACCGAAAACCAAGAACTCCTCAATAGCGCTTCAAATGTTGCCGCAGGGCTGCAAAAACTCCAAGAAGCCCGTCAACGGCTACAACACCTTGATAACATCCAAATCCAAGTTTCCCCCCTGCAAAAACGACAAAACGAACTTCAGCGCGAAATCGATCGCACTCGCGCTCAACTCATGGCTAGAATTGACGAACTCGATCGCACGGAAAACCAGTACCAAGAAGACTTAAGCCATTTTCCCCAACGACGCAAACAAATCCTCGAAGTAGACGCTCAAATTCGTCAACTGGACAACCGCAAAGTCTATCAAACCCGCTTACAAGAAAAAGAACGAGAAAGACTGCATTTTCGGGAAAGACTGCAAGAAAATCAGCGTACCTACGAACAACAAATCGAGGAACTTCAACAAAAACTAACTTTACTGCAAAAACAAGATGCAGTTTGTCCCTTGTGCGATCGCCCCCTCGACGAACATTACCGCAACCATGTCATCGAAAAAACTCAAAACAGTCACGAAACCACCCAACAAAATATCTGGGTAATTCGCGAACAAATGGCAACCTGCGAGCGCGAATTACAGGTGTTACAGCAAGAATATCAAGAAATTTCTCAGCAATTACAACCTTATAACACCCTACTGCAAGAACGGGGTCAACTGGAAGCTTGGCTCGAAAATAGCTGCGAACAACAAGAGCGATTGCAAGAAATTCAGGAAGAAAAAGCCGAAATCGAAGAAAAAATGAGCTTGGGACAATACGCCCTCGATTGTAACGCCGAATTGCAGAATATTGAATCAAAACTGCGAGATTTACAATACGACGAGCAAACCCATTCCCTCGAACGAGGGGAGGTAGAACGCTGGCGTTGGGCTGAAATCCAAAACGCAAAGCTAGAAGATGCCCGTCGTCGTCAAGAAAAGCTAGAAGCAGAAAAACCGCAGATTGAAAGCAAAATTGAACAATTAACCGCAGAAATAAGCAAATTGAAATTAAATTCACCTTTAAAACAAGAAATTGACCGCTTAGAAACAGAAATTCGCGAAATTGGTTACGATCGCGATCGCCACGATTTCCTCAGAAAAGAACTGCGTCAATTTCAAAACCATTCCCTGCGCTATCATCAACTGCAACAAGCCGAAAAAGACTTACCCCCCTATCAAGAAAAACTGCAAAATAGCCAACAACAACTCGAAGCCAAACGACGAGATTATGCCACTTATCAAGAGCGCTTAAAAGACTTACAAAATCAACTTAATCAAACCACCGATCGCAGCCAGATTATCCAAAACTTAAACGATCAAATCAATCAACGGCGGCAAGAAATGGACAATTTAATCATGAAAAAAGGGCGCTGCGAACAACAACTGCATCAACTCGATAACGTCAAAACTGAATACAAACAAATCGAAGAAACCTTAAAAGAAACCCGCAAACAATACCGCATTTATCAAGAATTAACCCAAGCCTTCGGGAAAAACGGCATTCAAGCCCTAATGATTGAAAACATTTTGCCCCAACTCGAAGCCGAAACCAATCAAATTTTAGCCCGCTTAACTGGAAATCAATTTCACGTTCAATTCTTAACCCAAAAACCCAGTAAAAGTGGTTCTAAAAAGAATACAAAATTAATCGATACCCTCGAAATCGCGATCGCAGATGTCAACGGTACAAGGGCTTATGAAACCTATTCCGGAGGAGAAGCCTTCCGCATTAACTTCTCCATTCGTCTGGCTTTAGCCCGCTTACTCGCACAACGATCGGGTACTTCTCTACAAATGTTAATCGTCGATGAAGGTTTTGGTACACAAGACGCGGAAGGATGCGATCGCCTCATTGCTGCCATTAACGCGATCGCACCCGATTTTGCCTGCATTCTCGCTGTTACCCACATCCCTCAATTCAAAGAAGCTTTTGCCACTCGCATTGAAGTTTCTAAAACCAAAGATGGTTCGCAACTTTTCCTTTCCAACTAATATTAATAGCCCCAATTTTTTCCATAAACTTTTAATCGCGTAGGGTGGGCATCGCCCACCATTCTTTACTTTAATCCTATTCCTTCTAAATCAGACTAAACCCTATTTGAATTTACTGTTTATTCCATTAACCCGCCCACAGATTAAAATCTGGGGCTAACGAGAGAAAAGTCCGTGAAAGCGGACTTAAATAATAATTGAGATGCAATTTCCAAATTTGATATTAAATTAAAACTGTAGCGCTATAGCGCTACGATCGTGGCTTGGGACATCAAGTGTTGAGGCTCAAAGCTATCTTATGGTGGGCGATGCCCACCCTACACAATGTTCTAATGTTTGGCTGTAGCGCTATATAATCCTTATTCCAATAACTTTTAAAATTATAATGTCAATCCAAAGCAGCATGACATTTAGTACAATCTTTGCCTTATTTAGCGCAATGATTATCTTAGCCGCCCTACCCAGCGTCAGCGTTTTAGCCGTCGCCACTCGTTCTGCTACCTCCGGTTTTAAACAGGGAATTTTTACTACATTGGGTATTGTCGCAGGAGACATTATTTTTATCTTAATTGTCCTGCAAGGCTTAGTGCTGCTCGTCAATAACTTTGGCAACTTATTCAGTCTAATTAAATATCTAGGTGCAGCTTACTTAATCTTTCTAGGAATCCGTTTATTTCGCGCAAAGCCCCAAACCCTAGACATCGAAAAAAAACAAAAATCCTCTACCTTTGCCAGCTTTCTCACCGGGCTTTCCATTACCCTAGCCGACCAAAAAGCGACCTTATTTTATCTCGGTTTTTTCCCGGCTTTTCTCGATCTAACTCAAATCACCTGGGGCGACACTTTAATTATTATTGGTATTACAATATTGGCAGTAGGAGGAGTTAAGCTGATTTATGCCTTTCTCGCCCTCAAAGCCAGACAACTCATCAATCCCCAAACCAATCGCAAACTCAACATTCTAGCAGGCTCAATGATGATAGTTGCAGCCCTATTTCTACTCATTAAAAATTAAATTTATTAGGGGCAATTACGATTTGATATTGTGTCGCTAAAACGTAAAATTGGGCGGGGAAACCCCGCCCCTACACACCGATTGCCGATTGCCTACTGCCAAAAAGCTGATAACTGTTGACTGTTGACTGATAACTGATAAAGGCATCCCGAAGTACAAGTCTCGCGAATTTCCACCGCGTACAATCCAGGCAATCCGGCAGATTCAAGTTTGTGATAAATCCACCGGGCCAACTCCTCACTGGTGGGGTTTTCTAGCCCCGTTGTGTCGTTGAGGTAGTGATGATCCAAATAATCGTTTAACAACGGTTTGAGGTACTTTTTCAGGTCGCTGTAGTCTACGATCATACCTTGCTTGGCTCCAGATTCGATCAGTCGATCGCCCCGGACATAAACCCGTCCCACAAAGCTATGACCGTGTAAACGGCGGCATTTCCCATCGTGGTGCGGTAAACGATGGGCCGCTTCAAAACGAAATTCTTTATAAATTGACCAACTTTCCACGCTTTCGATTTGACAAAATTAAACAAAATGGCGACTTTCTTTAATTATCCCGACTTCAGCGCCATTCAGGCCACCGCGATCGTCACAACATCACCGGACTTTAGATTTTAACAAGAGCGCGAATTTTTCTACATTTTGACGGTTGCTGGCCTCTCTCATCTGTTAGATATCACCCGCGATCGCAATATGTTAACTTTTATTAATAAGCCTAGAAATTATATCTAATCTATGAGTTATTTTAATCCGCAGCGCATCTTATCTTGGTTGTTCAGTTCTTTAATGGCGATCGTAGCTTGCGCCTTGTTATTATCCACCCTTCCCTATCCCGTCCAAGCCCAATCCGCGACGGCAGTCTTCCGCAACGCCTACGAAAACCGCTACACCTGGGACGAAGACTTCCCCGGTTATGCCGCCGAAGTGTCCATCAACGACCAAGGCAGACTAGACCAAGGCATTGTCAAAGTCAAGCCCGACCTCACCGTTGAAGTCATCAACATCGAAGACGACGAAATGCGGCAACTCATCGCCAACCAACTCAAAACCGAGATAATCCATCGTCGCCGAGTTCCCTTTAGCCAACGCCACGAAAACGACGAGTACAGCCTCAATATGGAAAACGATCCTAACACAGTCGTCATTACCGAAAAAGGCGACAACGGCGAATCCCATTACCGCATCCAAGATAACGTCATTACCCAAGTACAACGCACCCTCGGCGATTATGCCGTCACCGTAGACACCATCGGCACAACCCCCACCCCCGAAGGTTATCTCGTCGTCCAATTCAAAGCTGTCTTTCGCGATAAAGACACTGGAGAAATCCTCGAACAAGACGACGTGAGAGACTTCCACGAAAAAATCGGCAAATACTATCTTCTCACCTCGCGGGCAATTCGCACCACCACCAACAGCGACGATCCCATCGCCAAACCCACCCCCGACACCTTTATCCGCTTTAATGATATTCAACCGCTTAACAGTTAACAGTCAACAGTTATCAGTTATCAGTTATCAGTGGGATTTCTTAGGCAGTGGGCAGTAGGGGCGGGGTTTCCCCGTCCTTTGAGGGGGAAGAAATGACCAATTACCAATAACCAATAACGAAGGACAAAGGACAAAAATCGCCCTTTGTCTTTTGTCTTTAACTCTGATTGCGTAACTCGTCTAACACTTCCCGTTCCGGGGGTTCGCTGTGAGGTGGCATTTGACGAGAATCAGTAATCAACCAATCGAGGGCTGCTGCTTGGAGGTCAATAGAAGCCCCATTTTTATCCACACAGTAGCGCCCAAAGACCAACTTATCGACCAAGCGCACCCCTGGCCCTAAGCGAGAATATTCAAAAATCACGCTATTGTCTACGGTTGCGTCCTTACAAATACAGCAATTCGGGCCGATCATGGACGGGCCGATAATGGTGGCACCGTCTTCAACGCGAGTCATGCTACCGATATATACCGGGCCTTGAATATTAACCTTATCGAGATTAATCGCCACATTCAGTCCGGTATAAACGCCAGGGGCAATTTCTTTACCGGGAATAGAGACATTTTTAATATCGCCGGACAATACACCCCGAACCGCGTGCCAATAATCCGGGACTTTTCCAATATCGACCCATTCAAAGTCCATCGATACAGCATAAAAAGGCGCACCCATTTCCACTAATTTCGGGAACAGTTCGCTACCGATATCATATTCTTGGTTAGGGGGAATATAATCAATGACCTCTGGTTCAAAGATATAAATCCCGGTATTGATATCGGTACTTAGGGCTTCTTCAACGCTAGGTTTTTCTTGGAAGGACTGAATTCTGCCTTGGTCGTCGGTTACAACTACGCCATAACTCGGCACTTGTTCTTTGGGAACGGGTTTGGTTACGATTGTGGCTAGAGAACCTTTTTCTTTGTGATATTCCAAAGCGGCGGTTAAATCCAAGTCAATTAAGGCATCACCGCACAAAACTATAAAGGTATCGTCAAAAAAGGGATAAAAGTCTTGAATGCGTCGCAATCCTCCTGCTGACCCCAAGGCATCTCCAATAAGGCGACCATCTTCAATCCTTCCTTCAAAGGAATAGCCAATACGAACCCCAAAACGCTGGCCGTCGCGAAAGTAGTTTTCAATTTCGTCAGCCAAGTGACTGACGTTGACCATAATTTCATTAAAGCCATGTTTTTTGAGGAGTTCGAGTAAGAACTCCATGACAGGCTTTTGCAGAATGGGAATGAGGGGTTTGGGGATTGTGTAGGTAATGGGACGGACGCGAGTTCCCTTGCCCGCGGCCAAGATCATGGCTTTCATTAATTATTGCTCCTAAACCTTACACCACAAGTCTATTTGTTAATTGAGCAGGATTTTGAATCTCGTTTTGTTAAACACTTAAGGGTTATAACGGGAGATTCTTGTTTCACAGACTCAACACTAGATTAACTCGAAAGTTAACCCCTGCTCTTATCCTTGCGGTGCAGAACTTTAAGAAACCTGGGTCTTTCAACTTCTGAGCGATCGCGGGTTGCCCCAAAATTAGATGAAGTGGGCGATCGCGCCTCAATTCAGGGCATTTTTAAGCCAGGGGCCGAATTTTGAGTTCTTGATAAAACTCGGCTTGAGAGAGTTCGACTTTGGATTGAGACGACAATAACAGCAACGCCCAAAATACGCCAACGCGATCGCGCTTGGGGGGAGTTGCTTCGACATTACCTTGGGTTTGCGTCCAATAATCTACCAGTTGTTCTAGTTCTAAATCTGTTGTGTCGGGAACCAGTTGCGGCCAGCGTCGAGTTAAAAATTCTTCGAGTTGGCTGGCTAATTCGGTTAAGTTTTCATTGTGGGCCAGTTGCGCGATCGCCTGGGCTGTGGCTTTACGAGACAACGCCGGGGGTTTTTGAGGCTTGGGGATGGTGGGGGTTTCCATCACTGCGGCCATTTCCTGAATTTGCGTGATTAATTCTTGCAGGGTGACCCGACGACGACGGGGGGGTGGGGCGGTGGGGCGGCGGCGAATATGACGCTCTAATTTGACGGGTAAGCGGCGATCGCCCCCGTTTCCATCTTCTAGTTCCTCAAATGTTTCTTCTGGGTCTTCTGGCTCGTTTTCCGCCGCTTCTAGGGTGTTGGCTTTGAGCAATACCAACATCGAAGCCCACAAAAACGCCTGACCGGATTGGGACAAATTGGCTTCTTGATTGGCGGCGGTGATTTCGGTCATGCCAATTTTACTGAGGTAGCGATCGATGACTTCAATCACTTGTACGTCCCAAGGGTCTATTTCTCCCCGTTGGGCTAGGTCTACCAATACCGCGATCGCTTCTTGGGCTAAATCAGTCATCAGTCATCAGTCATCAGTTTTTTGGGCAGTGGGCAGCTTTTTCAGTTATCAGTCAACAGTTATCAGTCATCAGTGTTTTGGACAATCGGCTAACCAATAACCAACAACCAA
>JBKHDX010000168.1:0-10943 GCA_046541115.1 Spirulinaceae cyanobacterium
GAGTCTCCTTATGACGCGAGAATCCCCGACCGTTTACGGCGGGGAGTTGTCAAAATCTGTAACGTTGAAGACGCGATCGCGCCCTAATGAAAGATATCAGTAAAGCCCTGCAACAGCGCGAAACTCAAATCGTTTTAGCTTGGTTACTCGGTGGTTTAGCCTTCCGCAGCATTATTGCCTTTTGGCTGTATCCCGGTTTTGACGAAGCCTATTACTACCTTTACAGCCAACACCTCGATTGGAGTTACTTCGACCATCCTCTCTTGGTGGCTTTCACCACCGGGTTGGGGGTTTGGTTAACCGGGATGGTGTCCCAATTTACCATCCGCATCGGTACGCTGTTACTCTACACGGGCAGTTTACTCTTGTTATATCTCACCAGCCGCCGTTTATTCGGTCTTAAAGCCGCGCAATACACCCTTGCCATCTCTAGCGTCATTCCGATCTTTTTCTTGGCGTTTGGGACGATGACACTGCCAGACGGCCCGTTGATTTTTTTCTGGACGGGGACGTTGTATGTGGCTGCATGGGAGTTTTTCGGGGAAAAAGCATATAAACCCACGCCCAAGTTAATTTTAATTAGCATTCTCGTCGGTTTGACTTGTTTGGCAAAATATCACGGATTTTTACTTGGATTTGGTTTATTTTGCTTTGTCATTCTCAGCCCCCGACATCGCTGCGTCTTGATTTCTCGCTGGTTAGGATTGGGTTTGCTGGCGTTTCTTCTCACCCTCTTTCCCTTGTGGTGGTGGAATTTTCAACACGATTGGGTGTCTTTTCAGTTCCAACTTTCCTCCCGTTTTGAACCGGAAACCGGAGTGCCAAAACCGGGGTTTAGCTGGCTGAAGGTGCTGTTAGTTTGGTTGATGACAGTGGGATATCTTTGTCCGACGATGGGTTTACCGTTGTGGTGGATTTCGGCGCGATCGCTTTATCTGCAAATTAGCCACAACATTCCCAAGCTACATCCTAAAATTCAATTTAGCCGCGAATTTCTCGAAAAGCAAGGCCTCATTCTCGCCGTATCTCTCCCTCTCACCCTCGGATTCACCTTACTGGGGGGCAAAGAGGCGATTCTGCCCGCTTGGCCCATGCCGGGATTTTGGGGGTTAACAATATTGTTGGGCGATCGCGCCGTATATTGGCAGAAGCAGTCCCGTTTGGGGCTAAGACGTTGGATTAGCGGGACGGCAATTTTCCTTACCACCCTACTACTGATTGTCTTATTGCACCTCAACCTAGGAACACTCCAGAAACCGAGCAATTTCGCTGTATTTGGCGGCTTTATTGCCCCAAAACAAGACCCCTCGCGGGAATTAATCGATATTACCCAACTGCGTCAGGGCTTCCTCAACAATCCCTCTTTGTATCAAGCCCTAGCCGACAGTAACTTTGTTTTCAGTAATGCTTACTATCTCGGTGGCTATCTCAGCATGGCCATTACCCCCATTCAACCGATTCCCATTACCTGTTTTAGTGAAGATATGCGCGGCTTTGCTACTTGGTCAAAACCAGGAGAATTTGTCGGCCAAAATGGCTTATATATTACCCTCGAACGTTTCCATGAAATGCCCGGAGTCACTGATGATTTTAGTCGTTATTTTCGCACCTTTACCGAAATTGGCACGATTCCTTTAAAACGAGGAGGAGAAGTGACTGACGTTTTTCATATCTACCAAGCCCAAACTCTCCTCAAACCCTATCCTCGTTCCCCCGTCGATGCGTTAGCAAGTTAGAGTGTTATTTAGCTCCTCAACTGATAGCCATTCTCGATCAATTTTAGCGATCGCGTCTTCTTTGTGTTTGGCTTCCACTTCAATCCAAGGCGCGTTACGATAAGACTCAGGCATCTGGGTAATGAGATCGCTGTGACGACAATCGTGGAGAGATTCGCGACCGTTGGAAATGTGGACGAGTTGCCATTCAGGATGCTTCCAGGTTTCCTTAGCCGCAGCCAGGGCTTCCCCAACACTGGGATCGTCGTAACTGGGTAGTTTTTCGTAAACGAGGTGATGGTGTGCGTCAAACACCATGGGAATTTCGGCTTTATGGCAAATTTGCGCGATCGCATCGGCATTGTAAGTTTTTTCGTCGTTTTCTAGAGTTAATCTAGATTTAACTGAGTGTGGCAAATCTCGGATAACATCGACTAATCGCTCGGCGCGATCGCCCTTTCCTCCGTGAATATTCATCAATGCCCAAGGGGATTGCGGTAAACCCATGCGCTCGAAAACATCAGCGTGAGCGCTCAAAATCTTGATGCTGGTTGCGATTACGCTCGGTTTATCGGAGTTGAGAACGACGAATTGATTGGGATGTAAGACTAAGCGAATGTTATCTTTCTGGGCGCGATCGCCAAACTCCCGAATCTCATTATTAAACTCATCTAAAACTGCCTTGCCGACGGGGATATCAAAGAAAGGAAATAAATCGGACGAAAGGCGATATAATTGGATATCGCGGTCGCGACAAAAAGCCAACGCGAGATGCAATCGCTTCAAATTTTCAGCATAAAGCGATCGCAGTTTCTCTTCTTGTTCCGGTACGCTCAAAGACAACAAATGCTTGCGCGTCGTGGTTTTAAACCGCACTGCTTTCGAGATACTAATGCAAACTAAACCCAACTTCGGCGTAGTTTGGACAGGTTGAGATAAGGTGGATGAAGGCATAGCATAAAATAGCGTCTACTCCCTTCATTGTGACAATTTTTTACATTTTTGGGGTTGTTGGTTGTTTGTTATTTAACCTCAGCCCATAGCTTACTTTCAAACGTTGATTTGAGAACAGCATAATCTTCTGCAATTTCAAGCGTCTCTGTCTTGCTCAATCGGGGTTTTGAACTTTAAGTTAGAGGTTCTTGATTTTAATCTGCATAAGGTTCAATCCATGGGACATATACAAGGTTATGTTGTTCAGAACATGGAATGCTATCTATGAAAATTCGTGGGTTTTCGCGGCGCAACTTGAATCTCTACCTGCGCGATCGCCGTGTTATCTTTGTACTAGGAATCATAGCCTTTCTCGTGGTGGGTTTATTATTGCCAGAAATGGCCGTGGCTGCACCGGGAGGTAGAATTGTCAGAGCGATCGCGACAACGTTTTGGGGACGCGCGATTTTTGCGCTCCTGACAATTCTGTTTTTACCCTTTTTGATTTACACTTGGATTACCGAAGCGATCGCCGAACGCCGCACTCGCAAAGACCTCACGACTTTAGCCCAAACCAGTCCTTTTTTCGATTGGTTTACCCTCGAAGAAAGAGCGACTGAATGTTTTTATCAAGTCCATCAAGCTTGGTCAAAAGAAGATATGCGTCAAGCGTCAGAATGGATGAGTGATTGGTATTGGCAAAACCAACAACAAGTTTATCTCAATCGTTGGGAAGCGGAAAACTTAGTCAACTATTGTCGGGTACGGAACGTTAAGCAACTCAGACCCCTTTATGTCCGATGTCTGCAAAAGGATTTTGGCTTTGAAAATTCGCGGGTTGCGATCGCGATTGTAGCAGAAATGGAAGATTATTTAGCCGATCGCGAAACCGGAGAAATCGTCGAAGGTGAAACAGGATTCAAAGACGCTGAGTTTGTCTGGACTTTCGTGATTCAAAATCAAAAGTGGGTTGTGGGCAAAATTGAAGAAAGTACGATGGCTTTAACTTATGCCAAATTAGCCAATGAAATTCCCAAACTTTGGCCAAACAATTCCCCTCGCAATTCCGTTATCGAGTAATTGCTTTTACAAAAAGGGCTTCCCCTCAAAGGAAAGCCCTTCGTCGATTCAGTTTTTAGCAAAGAACTAAATCACGCCCGTTCCCACAGTGCGAGAACTTTCAAACGGGCCGCGATAAATATTCCAGTTGGTAATACCGCGATTATTCAACACCGCTTCAGCTTGGCGAACTTCGGCTTCTGTGCCTTCGACAACGACGAGATAATCGCCGTGGGTGTTCACCCGTTCATCGTAGTAGCGGGCTTGGTCTTCGGGGATACCCCAACCAATGAGTGCGCCGACTAAGCCACCGCCTGCGGCCCCAAAGCCTGCACCGAGTAAGGTGTTGGCCAGGACGACTCCAGCTTCGACAGCAGGGCCGACACCGGGAATAGCGAGTACGCCCAAACCGCCAATCAGACCCATTACGCCGCCTGTCGCGGTTCCGGCCACTGCGCCTGCCCCTGCGCCGCCTTTAGCTTGTTCCCCAGGGGATTTGCTGACTTCTGCGCCGCTCATACGGTCGTATTCGGGGTCGCGAGCAATGACAGAAATTTGGTGCATATTGAAGCCAGCATCGCGCAGTTCAGTAAGCGCGAGTTCAGCGTCTCGTTGATTGGCAAAGGTGCCAATAGCACGTTGAACTTGAGTAGTAGCCATAAATTGTTACTCTCCTATATATTGTTTTGTTTACAGACTTTAAATTTCTTATCTTAAAAAAGTCTTTGAGCGGTTAATCCAAAATGTCTTAAAAACAAAAAGGGAAGGATTGCAGATAGCTCCACCCTTGCATCTTTAAAGCTATCCGTATCCATCCCCTAACTATGAAATGCCGCTCTTTCTGTTTTCTATTATTCAGTAGACTTGAGGTATCGGCATCATTCTTTAGAAATAGATTGAAAAAATTTTGAATGAAATTGGTTACGAAATGTTACTGAGATTGGCTGCTGTGACGGCGTGGATCTGCTTGGCTAGGGGTGTTGGGGTTGAGTTGGCGCTGAAAGTCAGAGGTTTTTCCGGTGGCGTTGGCGTAGGGTAGGGGGGCTTGGGCAACGAGGGCTTCGAGGTCGGCTTGCAGCACCGAAATGGGTTGTTCGCCGATGGTTTGGGCGATCGCGTCCCCTTGGGAATCAAGATAAACAAAGTGAGGAATGCCATCGACACGGTATTGCAGGATTTCCGGCAGCCATTTACTGTTATCAACGTTGAGCATTACAAAGTTGACGCGATCGCCATAGTCGCTTTTGACTTTTTCTAAGTCCCCGGCCATGGCCTGACAACTGGTACACCAGTTCGCATAAAATTCGAGCAGGGTGGGTTTATGGTTGTTCGCCGCCACATCGAGAGGAATGGCTTGTTCGGCTTGGCTTTCGAGACTGGTACTGTTTGAAGGACTTTGTAAACCCAGGAATAAGGCGATCGCGAGGATAATAGCGACAAAGGCGATCGCGAGGTTGCGAACCGGGCCTAAGTTTTTGGGGGTATCTGAGGGAGGTGTCGTATTAACCATAAATAATCTGTTGTTCGGAATGGTTTCTTTCCACAATCTAACGAACTAGGGGCCTTTCTTGGCGGTCAACATTCATGCCAGCAGTAGGTATTGCGACCTTTTTCTTTCGCTTCATAAAGGGCGCGATCGGCAGTATCGACCAGAATTTGATAGGAACAATGACGAGACGGCACGATCGCGGCAATTCCTAAACTTAAGGTCACAACGTCACTCACCCGCGAACCCAGATGACAAATAGCCAATTCATTCACCGCAAGTTTAATAGAACGGGCGACTTGAACGGCTCCAACGAGGGGAGTATTGGGCAAGACGATCGCAAATTCTTCCCCACCGTAACGGGCGACAACATCGGCGGGGCGCTTGACGGCATTGCGTAGGACGCGAGCGATCTCAATTAAACATTCATCCCCGGCAATATGCCCATAACAATCATTATACTGCTTAAAATCGTCAATATCGCACAAAATCAAAGATATAGTTTGACGAGTTCGGCTCAAACGCCGCCATTCTTGTTCTAAGAAGAAATCAAAGTAACGACGATTGGCAACTTCGGTTAAACCATCCACCATGGCCAGCCGTTCGAGTTCGGTGTTGGCCGCTTGCAGTTTTTGGTACAGTTGGGATTGTTGAATCGCGATCGCGAGTTGGGCCGCAATGGTCTGAGCGAGTTCGACTTCACTATCGTGCCATTGCCAGGGGGTTTGACAATGACTCAAACTCAAACTCCCCCAAACCTGCTCTCCTACGGTTAACGGCACCAGTAACCACGCTCCGGCATAAGCCTTAGCATGGCGTTGATTTTCGCGATCGCGGGCTTGGTTGTCATAATCATCCACCCGGACAACTTGCTTTTGCTTGAGTTGGGTGGCAAATTCATTCCCAGCATCAGCAATTTCTAGCCCCAGGGCCTCGGCTAAATTCAGATCGCGGCGATAACTGGCTACATTGATCCAAACACTTCTTTCCGGGAAATAGCGCACAATTTCAGCGCGATCGAGGTGCAACTGTTTGCAAATTTCGCGAGTTGCTGTCGCAAAAATATCATCTAAGTTCAAGGAGCGATGAATGGCTTGAATGACCCGACAAACCGCTTTTTCTCGTTGGGCGATTTTCTGGGTTTGCTGATACAGTTCGCTTTGTTGCAGTGCGATGGAGACTTGATTAGAAAGTTGTTGCAGTAAATCCACTTCCCAATCTTGCCAGGGTCGCGCTTTGCTGCAATGATGAGCGACTAACAGCCCCCAGAGTTTCTCTCCTTGCAAAATCGGAATCGATAGGTTGGCTTGTACCTGAATCGATCGCAACATTTCCCGATAACAAGGAGACAAGTTTGCGGTTTCCACGTTAGCCAAGCGATGA
The DNA here is from genome assembly GCA_046541115.1 of Spirulinaceae cyanobacterium. GTDB lineage: Bacteria > Cyanobacteriota > Cyanobacteriia > Cyanobacteriales > Spirulinaceae > Jaaginema. The sequence continues at coordinate 6,577 of JBKHDX010000168.1, forward strand.
ATGCGGCCTTCGGTGTAGGGTCGGACGCATAATTCAATGGGAAAACAACGCTGGCTAAAATCGCGACCGAGTACGGAAGGATAAGGGGGATTGAGGGCTTCAAAAATGACGCAACCATTCCAAGCGGCTTCAAAGCGGTATACTAAAACGCGATCGCATCCCAAAAGTTGCTGAATTTCGTTAACGGTGGTTTCTAAGATTACGTTGAGGTCGAGAGATTGACGAATTTTTTGGCTGATTTGCGTCAGAAGGCGATCGCGTTGGCTTGATTCATAAAGGGCAATTTCACTTTTTTTGCGATCGCTAATGTCTTGGATTACACAGATCACCGTATCTGGGGATAAAGGCGTAATATTTGCCCCTAACCAATGGTGTTTGCCGTTACTTTCTAAGGTATATTCAAGATAACTGGATTCTCGGCTCTCTAACGCTTTAGCAATGGCGGTGTAGCAAGAACGAGCCAAGTCCGGGGGTAACACCTCTGCAATCGTTTTACCAATAAACTCATCTGGAGGACGAGACAGTTTATCGGGAGATTTCGTAATGACTTTGAGGTAATGACCTTCTCGGTCGAGAATCATGACGACATCAGATGTAGCGGTAAAGAGGGCTTGGAGTTTGGCTTCGTTGGCTTCTTGTTCGTGCCGTAGTTGTTGCAATTCGGCGGTTTCTTGGCATAAAGCAATAGTCGATTGAGAAAGGTGTTGATAAATATGCGCGATCGCTTTGTACAAAAAGACCGAATCTAGGGGGGCTAATAGGTCGGTTTTGCGAATGAAACGGGGTTGCGAGGCAGAATCATCCCGAATCAGAGCGCAATCGGTTTTGTGCTGCTGCATCCATTGATAAGCGTCCCATAGGGATTGTTGCGGCTCGATGGCGGGGGTTTGTTCTTTGACAATCCTTTGGACGGGGGTTTGTTCAAAATCCGTTGCGATCGCTTTTTGCCCAATTAAGTCAGAAATGCTGATTTTCGCGAGGGCCCGGCCTTTCCCAGACGGCTGATTTGCCGCGATTATTGCCGTGTCTTTTTGAGCCGCGACCAAGGTTTGAGCCACTTCGAGTAAAGGGGTATGGGGGGTAACCAAAACCGCCGCACTTTGCTGAAATTGCGCGACAAGGTGAGGTTGTAATAATTCTTTGAGTTCATCGGGTTGTAATAACGTCTCAGGATGAATCAACCCAATGTAGCCTTGCTGGGGATGAAGTAGGGGAAGATGGCGGCGATCGCGACGAAAACAAGCTAAGGCGATTTGCAGCAAAGAGGTGTGACTGCACGAACAAGGGGTCGCGATCGCATTTTCCGTCAAGCAAGCGGCAACAGAGGTGGTGTCTAAGGGTTTTTGAGACGCGATCGCCCGTAAAACTTCAGTTTCTGTGAGTAATCCTACCACTTGCTGCTGCATCATCACCAAAAAACATTTTATTCGGTGTTGATTTATAGCAACGATAACATCGGCCAGAGCGGTTGCAGGTGTTATCGTTAAACGATCATCTTGAACACTATCGCTCAAGGCACTGAGGTTGAAAATACGATGCTGAGTCACCTATTTCTGCCTTAGCTGATTGCCAAATGGGGATAAGAACGGCTCAGAACTCTAAAATTAAAATTATTATAGTTATCCTATCGCAGATAGCTCCTGAAACCAAATTTATTTTATATTTTTTAACCAAATTGTGCTTTGGCTTGTTCGTAAATTTCTAAAGTAATGGTGGTTGCGTTACATTCTTGGGCAAATTTCTCTATTTTTCGTCGGGCTGCGGGACGCACAAAAAAAGGAATTTCTTTGAGTTTTGCTTCTGCTTCTGGTGTCCAATTCATTTGTTTGTTGGTTATTTCTTATCTCGTTATAAATTGTAAATTGTACATTATAAATTGTTCATTGTTTAAGACTGTGAAACCGCTTTCATAGATAAACTAATGCGCTGTAGTTTTTCGTTAATATCTAATACCTGAACCTTGACCACTTGACCCACTTTCACCACCGACTTCGGATCGTCTACAAAACGATTAGCTAATTGGGAAATATGCACTAATCCGTCTTGGTGTACGCCAATATCAACAAATGCACCAAAATTCACCACATTCGTCACAACCCCTTCTAATTCCATACCAACTTGGAGATCGGAAATTTCGTTAATCCCTTCCTTAAAAGTAGCATATTGGAATTGTTCGCGGGGGTCGCGGCCGGGTTTTTCGAGTTCGGCGATAATATCTTTTAGGGTGGGTAAACCCGTGGTTTCGGTGACATAATCTTTGAGGTTAATTTGTTCGAGGCGATCGCGAAATTTTTCGATATCTTGTAAGGCAATATTACGATCTTTTGCCATCATTTCTACAATCGTATAACTCTCGGGGTGAACCGCAGTATTATCTAAAGGATTATCCCCTTCGCGAATGCGTAAAAAACCCGCCGCTTGTTCAAAGGTTTTGGCCCCCAACTTTGAGACTTTTAACAACTGTTTGCGATTAGTAAACTCGCCTTTTTCATTACGATACTTAACAATATTTTGGGCAATACTTGGGGTTAATCCCGATACAAACGTCAACAACTCTTTAGAAGCCGTATTTAAATCTACCCCGACATAATTCACACAACTTTCAACAGTTTCTTCGAGTTTTTGTTTTAGCAATTTTTGATCGACATCGTGCTGATATTGTCCCACACCAATCGATTTAGGGTCAATTTTTACTAATTCCGCTAACGGGTCTTGTAAACGGCGACCAATACTAATTGCCCCCCTTGCGGTTAAATCTAATTCGGGAAATTCCGATCGGGCTACATCACTGGCTGAATAAATCGAAGCCCCCGATTCATTGACCATCACTTTAACCGGATTGCGATCGCAACCTTGCAAAACTTCTACGACAAAAGCATCAGTTTCTCGCGAGGCTGTCCCATTCCCAATGGCAATTAATTCAATTTTATGTTTGTTAATTAAATCCTTGAGTATTTGCGCTGCTTCTACTCGTTTTCCGGCTCCCGTGTGGGGATAAATTGTTACGGTTTTGATAAACTTTCCCGTCCGGTCTAAAATCGCCACTTTGCAGCCCGTCCGAAAGCCTGGATCGAGGGCTAAAGTAGGTTTCATTCCCGCCGGAGGTGCGAGTAATAATTGCCGTAAATTCGTTTCAAAAGTGGTAATTGATTCTAAATCTGCTTGTTGTTTGCATTGCGATCGCACTTCCCCCGTTAGGGAATTTTTCATCAAGCGTTTAAAGGCTTCTTTCACAATATCTTGATAAAAATTGCGGAGGTTGCGATCGCGAGTAGCAATAGTTTTCCCCTCAAGTTGACTTAAAATTATATCCTCATCAAACGCCAAATCCACCGTTAAAATTCCCGCCGTTTCCCCGCGAAACAACGCTAATAAATTATGAGCCGGAATTGACTTCACCGGAGCCTGAAACGAGCGATACATTTCATATTTAGTCGTCCCTTCGGGATAATCTTTCTTAATCTTAGAAACGAAGGTTCCCTCAGCGAACAAATAAGCCCGCACCTCCCCCCGTAAATCCGAACGTTCCGCGATCGCCTCGGCTAAGATATCAGAAGCCCCTTGTAGCGCATCTTCAGGCGAATCAACTCCCTTTTCTAACGAAACATACTTTTCCGCCTCTTGCTGTAAACTCACACTTCCCGCATCTGGGCGATTGTGAGCTTCAATCCAATCTGCGAGGGGTTCTAGTCCCTTTTCCTTCGCTATTGTTGCGCGGGTGCGACGTTTGGGACGATACGGCAAATACAAGTCTTCTAACTCGTTTTTCTGGGTCGAAGCTACAATTTTCTGGCGCAATTCTGGGGTTAATTTACCTTGTTCCTCAATAGCTTCTAATATCGCTTGTTTGCGCTTCTCTAGCTCGCTGAGATAGCTGTGACGTTCAAACAAATCCCGCAACTGCATTTCATCGAGTCCCCCCGTGCGCTCTTTGCGATACCGAGCGATAAAAGGAATCGTTGCACCTTCAGAGGCTAATTGCAGGGCATTATCAATACTCCGCAGACTGAGATTAAGTTCTTGGGCTAAAACTTCGGTTAAATTTAACATTGCCATTATCAATGACCAATTACCAATGACCAATTACCAATTTACAACGATAGAACCAAGGACTAATGACCAATGACTAAATCATTCTGCCCATTGTCGCCATAAATTGGCCAAACTTTTAGAAATTAAGTTATTTGTTATTGGGGGGGAAACCCCGCCCCTACACACCGATTGCCGATTGCCGACTGCCCAAAAACTACTGCCCACTGCCCAATACCTACTGCCTCAACAACTGATGACTGATAACTGATGACTGTTAACTGTTTACCAAAAATTCTGGGTTTAAAGCCCCGTCCTGTCTTGCCGAGCTACAAGGT
>JBKHDX010000169.1:0-10941 GCA_046541115.1 Spirulinaceae cyanobacterium
GTTGGGTTTCGTAACCTCAACCCAACCTACTAACCCACCGTTTAAGATGTGTCGCAGCAGTAGGGTGGCTTAGGCGGCTAAAAGCTATGCTATGAAAGCAATAAGCGCAATCTGCCGTAATCCACCATTTAAGGCGTGTCGGGGTACTCCTGTTTGTTGGGTATCGAGTTGTGTTAAATTCGGCTTAAAACCAAGCAGTTCGCCAGTTATGGGTTTAAGGGTAGGCCAAGAAATCGCGAGTGGACAGTACCAGGTTACTAAGGAATTAGGACAGGGACGTAACTGTGTTAGTTATCTCGTTCGAGATTGTTATCAGCATAATTGGGCGATTAAAACTTTGCGGGATGAGGTATGGGAGGGATTATCCCCTGAAGATCGCGATCGCGTCCAAAATAAACTATTAGCAGAAGCGATGATGCTGGCCAAACTACAGCATCCTCACATTGTCCGCTTTAAAGAACCTTTAACCGAAAATGGGCGCGTTTACCTGGTTATGGAACACATCGCGGGGGATGATTTGGCCACAATCTCTCCGAGAACTTTACCCGAAGATGATGCCCTGCTTTACCTTCAACAAATCGCCTCAGCCTTACACGCGGTTCACGAAGCAAAGTTAGTACATCGCGACATCAAACCCGCTAATATCATGTTGAGGGCGGGTAAACCGGAAGCCGTTTTGATTGATTTTGGCTTATCTAAAGGCTTCGATCGCACCCTCACCGCCTCTAGCGTATCCACAACCGACGGTTTCGCCCCACCAGAACTCTATGACCCCAACGAAAAACCCCAAGCCTACAGCGACGTTTACGGGTTGGCTGCCACTTTGTATGTTTTACTCACCGGAGAAGTCCCTCCAAGTGCCTTAGAACGAGCTAAATGGCTAAGACGCAGAAAAAAGCTAAAACCGCCGCAACAAATTAATTCTACCCTGCGCGATCGCACCAGCCAAGGCATTATGAAAGGCTTGGAACTCGACTACACCAAACGCCCCCAAACCATACGGGAATTTCTGGCTTTGTTCGACCTCAGTCTAGACACAACCCCATCAACTTCTTTCGTCACCAACCCGATTGAGCAAGAATCCCTCAATCAGACTCGCGCTCAAACTCGCATTGGCCAACAAACTCTCTACGCTACGATTATTATTGGCGTTTTGTCGGTAATCATTACGATTGTTTTAACATTATTCAGCGAAGACATTAAAAACTGGTTGCGCCCTTCTCCGGTTGACTCTACACCGTCTTCTGAGTTGGTTGATTGACCCTGCTTTCATCACTAGCGTGCCAAGAACCCCGGTTTCTTTAAGAAACCGGGGTTCTGAAACCACCAGGCGAATCGTAATAAAATAAAAAACGAACCTCCGCCCCTGCAAATCATGGCCTTTCAGCCCCAACAAAAACTCCACGGGAATCGCTACATTATCCAAAAACGAATCGGTCAAGGCGGTTTTGGCGTTACCTACCTCGCCAAAACCAAAGAAGGGAAACCCGTTGTCATTAAAACCCTTAAAAATGAGGTAATGACCGACCCTGATTTAGCCACTTATCGAGATAAATATTTAGGAGATTTCAAAGATGAGGCTTTGCGCTTGGCGGTGTGTCGCCATCCTCATATCGTGCAGATAGACAATGTATTCCAGCATCAAAAATTTCCTTGTATTGCTATGGAATATATCGACGGGGAGGACTTGTGGCAGAAAATCCGGCGAGATGGGCCGCTGTCAATCGAGGAGGCGTTACGGTATGTGCGGCAGATTGGCGAGGCGTTGATGGTGGTGCATGAAAAGGGCTTGCTGCATCGAGACTTGAAGCCCCACAACATTATGATTCGTGCTAAGAAAGCCGAAGCGGTGTTGATTGACTTTGGTATTGCCAGAGAGTTTATCCCTGACGCGACCCAAACCCATACTGCTTCCTTTACGCCGGGATTTGCGCCGATTGAACAATATGATGAAAAAGCCCGTCGCGGCGAATTTACCGATGTTTATGGGTTGGCGGCAACGCTGTATTGTTTGGTGGTGGGGAGTCCGCCGTCGCCGTCGTTTATGCGTTTGGTGCGAGATTCGTTGCAAATTCCAACTCATCTCAGCAAGCCGTTGCAGGAAGCCATTAAACAGGGGATGGCAATTATGCCGGAAGACCGCCCCGCGACAGTACAGGAGTGGCTGAAACTGCTTTCGTCTGGCGATTCTCCGCAACTGCCGACTTACTCTTTTGAAATAATTACAGTCAATCGTAGAGGCGAGGTTATTGATAAACGCCCCGGTCAAGCGTCTTACTTTCGGGAAGACTTGGGGAAGGGAGTCAGCATGGATATGGTGTATATACCGGGGGGAAGCTTCGAGATGGGGTCGCCTTCGGATGAGAAGCGATGGGATAGATATGACGGACGAGAAGAACCCCAACACCAAGTCACCCTGCAACCCTTCTTTATGGGCAAATACGCCATCACTCAGGCACAATGGCGAGCCGTGGCAGCATTACCGAAACAGCAACGAGATTTAGACCCCGACCCGTCATATTTCAAAGGGGATAATCGACCCGTAGAAAAAGTAAGTTGGTACGATGCCGTAGAATTCTGCGCTCGGTTATCGGTAGCCACAGGTAGACAGTATTGCTTACCCAGCGAAGCTCAATGGGAATATGCTGGTCGAGCCAATACAAAAACACCGTTTCATTTTGGCGAAACGATAACAGCAGAAATCGCGAATTACGACGGTAACTACACCTACGCTGACGAACCCAAAGGAGAGTACCGAGAACAAACAACCCCAGTGGGCAGTTTCCCCCCCAACCGCTTTGGCTTGTACGATATGCACGGCAATGTGTGGGAATGGTGTGCTGACCCCTGGCATGGTAATTATGAAAAAGCACCCACCGATGGCAAAGTGTGGGATGAGAACTGTAATGATAATCGTTATCAAAACCATGTCGAATATCTGAATAGTATGTTGAATAATAAATCAATAAAAATATTACGCGGTGGTTCCTGGATTTTCCTTCCTGCTTACTGTCGTAGTGCGCTCCGCGGCAACGACTATCCCGACTACATCCACGACGGCAACGGTTTTCGGGTGGTGTGTGTGGGAAGCGAGGACTCTTAACCCTTTGCCCTCTTTCCCTCTTGCCCTTTGCCGCCGCGAAGCGGCTCGATTTTTCCCGTCTAGAAACAAACGTACTATTTCCAGAACCCCGGTTTTTTCAAAAAACCGGGGTTCTAAGATTAACAAAAAACCAGGGTTCTAAGATAAAAACGACAAAGGACGCAGAACAATCTGCATCCTTTGGTTTGAGGTTGGGGGGTATGCGGATGGCGAGACTCGAACTCGCACAGCGTGAGCCACACGCCCCTCAAGCGTGCGTGTCTACCAATTCCACCACATCCGCTTGGGTTTTGGGTGTGTATCGCCTTTAGACGACACGATTTATTAGTGTATCATAACGATGCGAATTTGGTTAGTGAAAACGAAAATTTTTTGAAAAAACATGGCGACTGAGAAATTATTACAAGGATTGAGCGTTTTTTTGGTGGGGATGATGGGCGCAGGGAAAACCAGCGTTGGTCAGGTTTTGGCCCATAAGTTGGGGTATCGTTTTTTCGATATGGATGTGTTGATCGAGCGGGTGAAGGGTTGCTCGGTGCAAGAAATTTTTGCCCAGGAAGGAGAGGCGAAGTTTCGGGAGGTGGAAACCCAGGTGTTGAATCAGTTGTCTGCTTATACCCAAAGCGCGATCGCGACGGGGGGCGGTGTTGTGGTAGACCCGATGAACTGGAGTTACTTACAACAGGGCTTGGTGGTATGGCTCGATGCTCCGGTAGAATTATTAGCCGAGCGTTTAGCCGCAGACGACACCCGACCTTTGCTTAACCACAGCAACCCGGTTGAAAAACTCACCACCCTCCTCGAACAACGCTATGCCCTGTACAGCCAAGCCGATATCAGGATAACGATCCAACCCGATCGAAGCCCCGAAGACATCGCGATCGCGATTATCGAGCGCATTCCAGAGGTTTTGAAAAACAAAACCCAACCCGCCGATCCAACAAAATAACAGGTTCGCGGCGATCGAGATTGCTAACCACGAACAATTCAAAAACAACGTCTCGATCTAGACTGATAGACGTTTCATGGTGGCTAAATTTCAGCAAAAAACGACTTTATGAGCAATGCGAGCGAATACATCAAGGAAGTTGAAGCAACCCGGGTTCGGATATTAAGCGAAGCCCTGCCCTACATTCAACAATTTGCCGGACGTACTGTAGTCGTCAAATATGGCGGTGCAGCCATGAAAGATTCGTCCCTCAAAGATAAAGTGGTTCGGGACATTGTCTTTATGTCCTGCGTGGGGGTGCGTCCGGTGGTAGTTCACGGGGGCGGCCCGGAAATTAACACTTGGCTGGGAAAACTCAACATCGAACCCCAATTCAAAGACGGTTTGCGGGTCACAGACGCAGACACGATGGATGTGGTGGAAATGGTGTTGGTGGGGCGCGTCAACAAGGAATTAGTCTCCCTGATTAACCGCGCAGGCGGTAAAGCTGTCGGCTTGTGCGGTAAAGACGGTAACTTAATTCAAGCCCGTCCTGTTAACACAGAAGGGGTGGGCTTTGTGGGGGAAGTCACCGCCGTTGACCCGGATATTATCTCAACTTTGGTGGCTCAGGGTTATGTGCCTGTTATTTCTAGTGTAGCGGCGGATGAAGCGGGCCAAGCCCATAATATTAATGCGGATACGGTCGCCGGAGAGATTGCGGCATCGCTCAATGCCGAAAAGTTGATTTTATTGACCGATACTGCCGGAATTTTGCGGGATTATAAAGACCCTTCCACGTTAATTAACCATCTCGATATTCAACTGGCTCGCCAGTTGATCGATGAGGGCGTTGTTGCGGGGGGGATGATTCCCAAGGTAAATTGTTGCGTGCGATCGCTCGCTCAAGGTGTCCGCGCCGCCCATATCCTCGATGGTCGCATTCCCCACGCCTTGTTACTGGAAATTTTCAGCGATGAGGGCATTGGTTCGATGATTGTGGCTTCGGAGTTTCATCGTTAGAGTTACAGCGAGGGCGGGAAATAACCCGCCTTTTCGATCCCGGCGCACTTCAAATTAAAACCAGTATTAGCGATACACCTTAAACGGTGGGTTACGGCAGTAGTTGGGTTGAGGTGACGAAACCCAACAACATTTCATGTTTCTAGTAGGGGCGGGGTTTCCCCGTCCAAGCTTACGCTTTGTTGGGTTTCACTTCGTTCTACCCAACCTACAGCTAAAGCCTCATTTTAGCTGTGTCACGGCACTAGCTGCCTTTTCCTCCCCCTCCTCCCCCTCTTCCCCCTCTATGGCCGTAGACACACCAGCAGTATCGTACTGTAACCCCTAGCGGCGGATTTGCAGTTGAATATTACCCGATGAATCGTAATAGAAATACGAGTTTTGATTGACAGGATAGGGATAGGGATTTTGATAATAATACTGTCCTGACGGATTGACAATAATTGTATTGGTACGAGAGAAGCGATCGCGATTGGGGACAATAATGACCTGTCGTTGTTGTCGCGGTTGTACCACGGGATAGGGATTGGGGTTGCGGTCAAAAACCGTTGGTTTTCCTGTTACCGGATTCACCGGAACCGGAGTCGGAATGGGACTACCGTAAATAAAGGTTCCGCTTTGGGGTTGCGGTCTGACGGGATTGGGATTGATAATAATAATCTGAGATTGTACCGCAGTGGGAAACAACGCGATCGCCCCCAAGGTCAAAGGAGCGCCCAAACTTGTCAGAACCCGGCGACAGTTTATAAGGTTGAACATAACTACACCGAAAAATAATAATAATAAAGTCTGGTCTACCTAGACGGAAATTAAACTCAAAAAGTTCGCTTGCAACTCAAAATTATTGTGAATCCAGAGGAACAAACATCTTTTCAAACCCTGTATCGTACCGGGAAACTCGCTTTTGAACGGGGTCATTATCGCCGCAGCGTCGAAGCCTTTGAAGCGGCTTTAGAAATGCTCCCGGCTAATAACCGTTTAGCTGGAGATGTCCAAATTTGGCTGGTGACAGCGTATCAAGCCACCGGACAAACCCAAGACGCGATCGCCCTTTGTCAAAGTTTACTGCAACATCCCAGCGTCACGATCCGATCTAAGGCGAAACGGTTACTCGAAATTCTCAAAGCCCCGGTTCTCAAACGCCCTAAAGAGTGGATGACAGAAATCCCCGACTTAACCGCAATGGATGAAAGTCGCCAGCGCGATCGCTATGTCGCGCCCAAAAAACGCCCCCGCCGCCCCCCAGAACCCAATCCTGATGATTATGTCGATTTGTCCCAAGTGGACACCTCAGACAACGGTTTTGTGTGGTTAGCGTTAATTGTGGCGTTGCTTACTTTGGGCGGTTTATGGGTTTTTGGTTAGTTGTTAGTTGTTGGTTGTTGGTGTTCGCTCTTATTCCCTTAATTGGTAATTGGTAATTGGTAATTGGTAATTTCCCCACTGCCCACTGCCCACTGCCTAATGCCCAAAACACTGATGAGGCGATGACTGTTGACTGATAAATTCATAATTCATAATTCATAATTCATAATTGATATGTGGCGTAGTTTAGTCATTTTGGTTTTGTGCTGCTGGCTTCCGGCCAAAGGGGCGATCGCGCTTAATTTGAGCGATCGCGTGCAGCAGTTTCCCCAATGGTCGGGGATGGCTGTTGTCGAAACGGCTGCGGGGGATTTAGAATATCCTGATTGGTTTGCTGGGGAATGGTTGGCCACTAGCACTCTCAAAGAAACTCTTGCTCCCCTCGCACCGGATTTAACCACACCGGGCTTTGAAGGCAATCAGGAATATCTCGATCGTCCCGTACAGTTTGCGGTGAAGTTTGGCAAAGATCGCGCTGAAAGCAGCCCTGTTGTTGCGGATCGGGCGTTTAACGGTCAAAATATTGCGAAAGCTTATCTAGGGGAAGAAGCGGTGCGATCGGTAAAAGTCGATCCGACTAATCCTAATCGTCAAATTACAAAATTATCACCGGGTCAACAACTCATTTCGACGGTCACCGGACGTAAAAGCGAATTTCCCAGTCGCGATCGCTTTATTGCCACAGAAGTCACTCGTCAAGTATTTCGGCGACCTTCGCAAATATATGTGAATACGGTTGAAATTACGACGGCTTATCAACGGGTCAATCCGCAAACGATTCAAGCCACTCAGTTTGCAGCCATTTATTTCGCACCCGAAGACCCCCATTATTTTGAAGCTTTGGGTCATCCTGTAGCTTTGTACCGCTACGATTTAAATTTGGTCAGACGTGAAGCGAAACCAGATTCTATTAGGGTGAATTCATTTACGCATTCTTGAAGGAGACATTATAGCGCCCCGGTATCCCTAGCTTCTTTCCTATTCCTAGGAACTTAGCTAAAGAAAGAGGTCACCACGTCTCTAAACGTACCGTTGGGGATTACTCCGATCAAAAGGGTTGATCGAGGCCCCATTCGTGCTTGATAAACTCTTTGTACATATTTTCGCGAGCTAACATTTGCTCGTAAAGTTGCATCAAAAAGCTTTGGGCTTGTTCTCGGCTCATTTTTTCCACTTGGGTTTGAAATGAACGAAGGTTAAATTGTTGCTCTAGGCTTAAGTTGTCACTGGGTTGATACACGGTCGTACCTCCAAACTGTAGTTAAGGATTTTCGGTCTTCTGTTTGACTGTCCACCGCCTGGGGTTAGTAATTGGGCTGGCTTGACGAATTGACGGTGAAACGACCTTTAGAATGTCTTGTTAAGAAATATAACAAAAATTTGACAAGTTGCAAATCTCCCCCTGGTAATATTTTTAAGAATTACTGACTTTATCATTGGGTAGAGGTGCAGTTACCGACCGTTTTAGCAACTGTTCTGGGGAAAATTTGCTCAAAATGAACAAAATTACCCGAACAGATATCTTCCTCTCAACAGATAATGCTGCCGCTTTCGGTGGCGATCGCCTCAGCCGAAAAACTGCCGCCAAATAATAAACCCCGAGAATTCGTGCTAAATTAGCTTGGGCGTGATAAGTTGGTAGATGGTGTAAATATTCTGTAATCATTTTTTAAAAATTGCAGATTGAACCTATTGGCTAAATGCACTTAAATAGCAAGTTTCAGCAAGAACGCAGCAGCATCCTAAGATGATCCCAAAAATATTTTTACGCTTCGCTCGGAATAGAGTAGCGAGGTTAGAGAATGAGTTGGCTAAGAAAGAAACAACTCCAAAAATTGTTTTAGAACCTGTTGATTAAATGACCTTAGCTGCGAACCTGCTTGTCGAAAATATTGTCCCAGTAGTCCTAGTTTTTCTGACCCATTGAATCAGGAGGTAATGAATTAATGTCTATTCGTCTTTACGTCGGAAATTTACCCAAAGAACCCATTGAGCGAGACGAGTTGCAATCGGTTTTCACCGATGCAGGCGATCAAGTTAGTACTAAAGTGATTAAAGACCGTAAAACCGGAAAATGCCGGGGTTTCGCTTTTGTCACCGTTCCCAATGATGAAGTGGCCGATGAATTTATTGAAAAATACAACGGTCAAGCCTTCATGGATACCACGCTTAAAATCGAAAAAGCCCTACCCCGCACAAAAAGTAAACCCACCAACAAAGGGGAAAACACGGGTGGAAGCAGCTCGTCTACAACAACTAGCAACCGACGCGGCGATCGCAACAAAAAGCGCAGCGATAGCAGCAGTAGCAGTAGCAGTAGCGGTAGTAGCAGTAGCAGTAGTACTCAAGTCGATCCCCGTTGGGCCAATGAATTGGCTGCTCTTAAAGAAAGACTGGCTACTCAAACCAGCAACTCCTAGAAATCCGATTTTTTTATCGAACTGTGTTGCCTGAAGGAGAAATGCGATCGCGGACAGTGGCTCTTAGTACAACGTAGAAGCAATATGACAAGCCCGAGGCCAGCCCTTGAGTGCATGTTGTAAAAGCCGATCTGTTGGAAAAGCTAATCCAAATCCTTGTCCAAAATCCACCCCATAATGGCGGCACAGTTGAATATCTTCAGGGGTTTCTAATCCTTCAGCAACGACGCGACAGTGTAACTCTTGTGCCGAACTGAGGATGCTTTTGAGTAAAATCCGCTTCATCGCGTGTTGACTACAGCCGTGAATCGCACGACGATCGACCTTGATAATATCTGGGCGAAATTCGAGTAAATAGCGGTCTAACACCGTACAGCCAAACAGATCGTCAATGGCAATTTTGAAGCCTTGTTCGCGCAACTGAGCGATCGCTTCGAGAATTTCATGACTTTGACGCAACCGTTCAACTTCAGTCAACTCAAAGACAATTTGTTGGGGTTGGAGACCCAAAGCCGCCACTCGTTCTTGATTTTGCCAAACGAAATTGGGCATTCGCAACAAAGTATTGGGAGAAATATTCACAAAAAAGAGCGAACCGGGCGCACTTTTCAAATTTGCGATCGCCTCTAAGCAACTAACATAAGCAATTTCATCAAAATCGCTCAAAGTTTGCGTTGCGATGGCCGCTCGGATCAACTGTTCCCCATAAATGAGTTGCCCGTCCTCAGTTTGAGCGCGAGCTAAACATTCATGGGCGATCGCTTTTCCCGTCGCAAGATCGATAATCGGTTGGTAGTGAAATACCCACTTATTTTCAATTAAAAAGCGAAAAAACCAACCATACTCGATGGCTTGAGCCATCTTACTCAACGGTTGAGCGTAGAGAAACTCCCGTAAAATCTGCGGTTCATCCAGGGGCGATCGCGTCATCAAACAGCGCGTATTGGTCAACTCAACCGCCGATAAAGTTTGACTAAGCGCCACAAACAGAGTAGATTTTTGAGAGTCCGTTGCCGTTGCATAAAGCAACAAGGGAGTCTGAGGAAAAGGCCGATAGCCCATCCTTTTTAAGGAGTGTCGAGTTTCAGCAGAAGTCGGCTGAAGAATTAAATGCCATTGTGATTTAGCCTGAGAATGACGAGCATACACTTGCTTATAAAATTCCTTGATTTAAATCAAATTATTAAATTGAGAGAATAAGGCTCTAGACACAATCTAATAGGTTCTAAATCAATTCTGACACTTTTTTCCCAAAATGTTTGATTCGCACCCGCAACGGCAAACTAGGCGCGATCGCCCTTCACAAAAGTTTAGGAAAAAGCAACCATGGCTGAGCAAATCGATCCAATTCAACTCATGAAACAGGAAGTCGGTAAAAAAGCCGCTTCTCTCGTTCAATCTAATTCTATTGTTGGACTAGGCACCGGTTCGACTACCGCCTATGCCATTCAGTTTATTGGCGATCGTCTCAAAGCAGGCGAAATCGAAAACATCGTTGGCATTCCCACCTCCTTTCAAGCCGAAGTTCTCGCCAAAAAATACGGCATCCCCCTCACCAGCTTAGATGCCGTCGAACGCATTGATATTGCCATTGACGGAGCCGATGAAGTCGATCCCCACTTCAACCTTATTAAAGGGGGTGGAGCCGCCCACACCCGCGAAAAAGTCGTGGATAGCCTCGCCGAAACATTTATCGTCGTCGTCGATAGCGGCAAATTAGTCGAGAAACTCGGCTCAACCTTCTTACTTCCCGTTGAAGTCATCCCCATGGCTGTTACCCCCGTTTTACGCGCCCTCAAAGCCCTCGGCGGTCAACCCGAACTCCGCATGGGCGTTAAAAAGGCCGGCCCTGTTGTGACCGACCAAGGTAACTTAGTCATTGATGTTAAATTCGATGACCTCAGCAACGCCGAAGAGTTAGAAAAAACCATTAACAACCTTCCGGGTGTTCTCGAAAATGGTTTATTTGTTAATGTCGCTGACAAAGTTTTAGTCGGCGAGTTGCAAGATAATAAACCCGTGGTACGAGAACTGGAAAAAGCTTAGGTTTTGTTGTTGGTTGTTGGTTGTTGGTTGTTGGTTGTTGGTTGTTGGTTATTGGT
>JBKHDX010000170.1:0-10924 GCA_046541115.1 Spirulinaceae cyanobacterium
TCGGTGCTTTTTGCCAACCTGCGCTAATCGCCTCGGACTCCGTAGAAAAACACCTCTCTCCTCTTGCCGGATCGATCTGGGTTGATTCGTAATCTTCCATCCCCGGCAGATGATACCACTTTGTCCCGGTATCGTAAGAAATATTACCTTTGATCGGGCATTCTGGCTCGTCATTATATGTCACACCGTCAGGATAAGGTGTCACGACAGAGGGAGAGTTACTCGGACTAAGTTGTTGTACAACCAAAGCAATGGCTACAAAAATCGCAAAACCGATCGCAGCCGTGAGGTATTGTTGTTTACTGGCTTTTCTTCGTCTTCTTGGTGTTGGTAGGACTCGCAGTTTAACGCCTTGAATTGTGGCTTTTGCTGCCCGAATTTTGCCATCGGGTTCAGTGATGGGTTCGTAGAAAATGGTGTCTCCGACCTGGGGACGACGACTGGCTCTTTTGACGGCGCTAATGTGTAGGAAAACCTCTTTTCCCCCGTCATCGGGTTGGATGAAGCCAAAGCCGCGATCGTCTTTCCACTTTTTGAGTTGACCTTTTTTTGGACTGGGTTTCATGGTATGGCTTTGATGTTGTACCTGTTTCTGCTCAAATGCTGAAACGGCATAACTTCATATTAGAGAGATTGGCGCGAGGAAACCTTGAAGATTAGCTTAAAAGGTCTTGCGCGATCGCGATCGCTGAAATGCTCTAATTTGAATGGGGAAACCCAACCTACTCATCAAAATAACCCAAATGCTCATAAGCCGCTTCGGTGGCAATACGACCGCGATGGGTGCGATTGAGAAAGCCAATTTGCAGTAAATAAGGCTCATAAACCTCCTCAATGGTCTTAGAATCTTCTCCAGTGGCTGCGGCGACTGCTTCGAGGCCGACGGGGCCGCCTCGGAATTGTTCGATAATGGCGCTTAATACTAAGCGGTCTGTCCAATCTAAGCCCATGGCATCCACGTTATATATATCTAGGGCGGTGGCGGCTAATTCTTGGTCGATGGTGGCCATTTCTTTGACTTGGGCATAATCTCGCACTCGTCGTAACAAGCGGTTGGCGATGCGGGGTGTGCCTCGGGCCCGACGGGCGATTTCTTCGGCCCCGTCTTGGGTGACGGTGGTTTTGAGTAAATCGGCGGTACGCTGGATAATGAGGGTGAGTTCGTCGATTTCATAAAATCTTAGCCGTTGGATGAGGCCGAAGCGATCGCGCAATGGGGAAGTTAACGACCCGACTTTAGTCGTCGCACCGACGAGGGTAAAGGGGGCGAGGGGAATACTGCGCGTCCGGGCGGTTTGACCTTTGCCGATGGTAATATCGAGGCGAGAATCTTCCATGGCCGGATACAACAATTCCTCGGTCATGCGGTTGAGGCGGTGAATTTCATCGATAAATAAAATATCGCCGGGTTTGAGGTTGATTAAGATGCCTGTGATGTCTCTAGGGCGCTCTAGGGCAGGGGCGGCGGTGATTTTACACGAAACTCCCATTTCCTGGGCTAAAATCAAGGACATGGTGGTTTTACCCAAACCGGGCGGCCCGTAAAGCAAGAGGTGATCGAGGGCTTCTTTGCGACCTTTGGCGGCTTGAATGGCGATGTGGAGAACTTCTTTTAAGGATTTTTGACCGATATATTCGGCCAGGCTTTGGGGTCGCAGGCTATCTTCATTATTATTCTCAATTTCGTCAATTCCTGCTGTGGCAATGAGGAGGCTTTCTTCTTCACTCATGGCGGGTTTTGAGGATTTACCGCGTTTTTTGCTGGTTTTGGGCGAGGCTGAGGAATTGTTTTGAGATGAGCGTTTGATAGCCATTGGTTATTTCAGTTATCAGTTATCAGTCATCAGTCATCAGTTGCTAGTCCGGGGAGGTGCGGACTTTGCTATGTTAGCCGGAGGATTGCCCATCCGAGGGCGTTAACCCGATAGTCGGTATCTTGAAACCGGATTGGGTATGAAACCTTGTTTTTGAGATAGAGAACAAGGTATGACAGTATTTCTAGAGAGCCTAATAAAGTTATGATACTCGGTTGAACGGATGCTACTACGGCATCAGTTTGAAGCAATGTTAGGAAAAGGGAAAAATTTATGCTGGCTAAACGAATTCTGCCTTGTTTGGATGTGAAAGCGGGACGAGTGGTAAAAGGGATTAATTTTGTTAATCTCAAAGATGCGGGCGACCCGGTGGAATTAGCTAAGGTTTACAACGATGCTGGGGCAGATGAGTTGGTTTTTCTCGATATTACGGCGACTCACGAAGACCGCAGTATTATTTTTGATGTGGTGTATCAAACGGCCGAACAGGTGTTTATTCCCCTTACGGTGGGAGGGGGGATTAGTTCGTTAGAAACAATTAAAAAATTGTTAAGAGCCGGGGCGGATAAAGTGAGTATTAACTCCGCCGCCGTCAGGAATCCCGATTTGATTAACCAAGCGAGCGATCGCTTTGGGGTTCAGTGTATTGTTGTGGCGATTGATGCCAAGCGCAGAGAGGGTTCTGGCGATCCGGGGTGGGATGTTTATGTGCGCGGTGGTCGCGAAAATACGGGGCTAGATGCGCTGCAATGGGCGCAGGAAATGGCAAAACGGGGCGCAGGGGAGTTACTTGTCACCAGCATGGATGCGGATGGAACCCAGGCGGGGTATGACTTAGAGTTGACTCGCGCGATCGCCCAAGCTGTGGAAATTCCGGTGATTGCGTCTGGTGGGGCAGGGACGGTTGAGCATATCCACGAAGCGTTAACCACAGGGCAAGCTGAAGCGGCGTTATTGGCTTCTTTGCTGCATTACGGGCAGTTAAGCATTGCCGAAATTAAGGATTATTTACAAAAACAAAAGGTGGCGACGCGATCGCTCTAGATTAACCCAGCGACACCCGCCTCTGTCCTAAGAAATGTGTATTAGAATAAAAGAAATGTTACGTTTCTTAAAATATGTTGATTCCTATTCTAATATTCGACGTGGCGCTAGTCGCTTGGTCGCTCCATTTAATGCAAGAAGCGTTTGAACAACAAGAGTTTTCTCTCATGCTGGCAGGGACGCTGGTTTCTCTAGCCGCCGCTTCAACCTTGGTGGTGTACTTCCTGATGGATCGCTGTCTGGGCTACTTAACCCAAACCAACATCCCCCTTTCTTAATTTTTGCTCATTGAAAATTTTATTGTTTTAAACCCTTGACTTTATTTAAAATTTTAGACATAATAGTAAACGCACTCACGGGGTTATAGCTCAGTTGGTAGAGCACCTCAATGGCATTGAGGGGGTCAGCGGTTCGAATCCGCTTAGCTCCATACAAAATCTAAAAGTTGCGGCAATGCTGGTTTTCCGGTGTTGTCGCGGCTTCTTTTGGGGTTAACGAAACTGGATTGGTATTAGCCAGAAACCCGGTTTCCGTCGTCAAATCCTAGCCTATCTGGTAGCCAGACAAGAAACCGGGTTTTTTAATGACTTAAAATGCCAATTCAACAGATAAGTGTTCGATGAGAATTTTGCTACCAATAGCAACTAATACTAAACCGCCGATTAATTCAGCTTTACTTTGAAACATCGTGCCGCACCAATGACCAATAAATACCCCTATTAGGGATAAGCCAAAAGTAATTGCGCCGATAGTAGTAGAAGCGAAAAGAATAGAGGTTTTGAGGACAGCAAAGCCGATTCCGGTGGCAAAAGCATCGATACTGGTGGCAATAGATAATACAATTAATGTGGAAATATCGAGGGGATTAAAGGGTTTTTCTTCGTCATCGTCGTGGGATTCATAAATCATTTTGCCGCCGATAAAAGCCAGAATAAAAAAGGCAATCCAATGATCGAAGCTTTCAATCAATTCCCGAAAACTCAAGCCCAACCACCATCCCAGGAAAGGCATTAAGGCTTGAAAGCCGCCGAAAAATAAGGCAATTTTTAAGGCTTTATTAAGTTTAATATGCTTGATTTTGAAACCACTACTGAGAGATACGGCAAAGGCATCAGCCGCTAAACCCACAGCGATTAATCCCATCGTCATAAATTGCATTTTTATAATTATTTCTCCTCTATTTTTTAGATTTTATTCATTGTTGTTTCATCTTGTTTTCATAATTAACAAAATTACAAAAATTTGATGAAAAACTACTTTTTAAAATCCTATTTAGCATATCATAAGGTTAAAATAAGTGTGGTCATTTTGTTGAAGTGAAGCTGAAGTTAAAGAGATGCCGCGATCGCAACCGTATCAACCTTTATTACTAAGGATTCTGCATGGCGTTGTCGCCGTTGTCGCGTTGGGGGCGATTATTACGTCTTATTGGGTTTACGATCTATTTGATGGTCGTTGGCTGAAGTTATCTCTGCCCAATGTGAATGGTATGATTGGCATTCATGGCACGTTTGGCTTAACCCTACTGTTAATCATGCCCTTATTTGCGATTTATGCGTTTTATATCGGTCATAAACGCTTAGTCCAGCCCGATTCTTTTGCTAAATCTCTACAATTTAATAAACCGATTAGTGCTTATAGTTTTCACCGCATTGTTAATACCTTGATGCTGATTGCGGTGACTTGGGCGTTAATTACGGGGCGGTTAATGCAGGAAAAATGGCTGCCTTCGGGGGATTTAGATATTATTTGGTATTCTCTGCATTTATCGTCTTGGGTGCTTTTAGTGCTGTGCTTACTCGCCCATATTGTGATGGGTTTGAAGGTAGGAGGACAGCGTTTAATGTTGTCGATGGTGGTGTTAAAAGTACGTCCTGATGATACGCCGCCGATGTGGTGGCAAAAGTTTAAAGCGTGGCAGAATCAGCAAGGTAAGAAATCGTGAATAAAAATAATATGCCTTTGGCGATCGCGGAAATTTTAGTATTAGGGGGCATTGTTTTAGCCTTTCTTGCCCCTTTGATCGTTAAAACGGGATAAAGAAAAAAACCGGCATTTCTACCGGGTTGAGAATTGGGAAAGTCATTAATTGTGTTAACCTTTAACGAGTTTCGCGATCGCGTCACCTAATTTCTGACTCGCGGCTTCCACTTCATCCATCGATACAATCAACGGCGGCACAAAACGCAACACTTTCGGCCCCGCAGGAACAATTAATAATCCTTCCTCCATCGCCGCTTTAACAATATCAATGGAGGTTAATTCGCTTTCTGAGTTAATTTCCATGCCGTTGATTAAACCCCAACCGCGCACATCGATAAATAAATTGGTATATTGATTCGCGATCGCCCGTAAATTTTTCCGCAGTTGTTCTCCACGGGCAATCACATTGGTTAAAATGTCTTCAGTTTCAAGGGTGTTTAACACTGCCAACGCCGAAGCACAAGCAAAAGGATTCCCCCCAAAAGTGCTGGCATGATTTCCCGGTTCAAACACATTACAGAAATCCTTACACAGCATTGCCCCAATGGGAATCCCCCCAGCTAAACCTTTCGCACTCGTAAAGATATCCGGTTCAATGCCTAAGTTTTCGTAGCCCCACAGCTTTCCGGTGCGACCAACACCCACTTGCACTTCATCGAGAATTAGTAAAATTCCGATTTCATCACAAAGCTTGCGGACGCGCAGGAAATACTCTAAATCCCCCGGACGCACGCCCCCTTCCCCTTGTAAGGCTTCGAGCATAATGGCACAAACGCGACGATTGCCTTCATCAATATCCCCGATCGCGTTTTCTAAAGCAGCAACATCATTGTAGGGGACGTATTCAAAGCCAGGGACGAGGGGACTAAAGCCTTTTTGATATTTCGGTTGTCCGGTGGCGGTAACTGTGGCCAGGGTGCGACCGTGGAAACTCGCCTTTGCCGTCAAAATAACAGGGTGTTCGACTTCCTGTACCGTGTTGGCATACTTGCGGGCCAACTTAATCGCTGCTTCGTTGGCTTCTGCCCCAGAATTACAGAAAAAAGCGCGATCGGCGCAAGAATGTTTCACCAACCACTCGGCTAACTGACCTTGTTCGGGAATATAGTACAAATTAGAAACATGATGCAGCTTTTGAATTTGCTGTGTTACCGCTTCCACTAAAGCCGGATGAGCGTGGCCGAGGGTACAAGTGGCAATTCCGGCCACAAAGTCGAGATACTCCTGTCCGCTATTATCCCACAAGCGACAACCTTCCCCCCGTTCGAGGGTGAGGGGGAAGCGGCCATAAGTTTGCATAACGTAGGTATCAAAGCGGTCTGGGCCGTAGTTAGATGTATCTGCCAGCGTGATAGACGCATTAGGGACAAGGGTTTCTGGACTCACAGTGAACTCCCGATCAAAAAAATTTCTTCTTCTGTTGACAACTCCTCTGCAATCACGGCAAGAGGATTCTCGTTTCTTTCAGATTGCCTCTAGGCTAGATTCACAATCAACGAATGCTTAGACATTCTCGAAGTTTATCCCCGTGCCTACCGACTCAACGAGCGCTTTATCTCTTGGTTGCTAATCCAAGATACGATCTGTCCGACCGCTGTCATTTTGTACCGCCCATATTACTGGTTACGAGTAGAGATTATTATAGCAAAGCCGTCTTATCAGGACGGGGCTAATAACTCATGATCTTTGGTAATGTTAATCTGATTTTTCGCAAACTTCTATGGCATAACAGTTAATCGGGATTAAATGTCAAGTTGCGATCGCATCTTAGGGCGCTGATAGAGGGAAATACCGGGAGATTTGTCATGGAACGTTTTGACCAAAAATATCAACGTCTTCGCAAACAACTCCTGAGTGGTGGGATTGGTTTAGCGGGGGTTTTCATCATCGGGACGTTGTGGTACGTCGAAATCGAGCATTGGTCGTGGACTGAAGCGGCTTACATGACCATTATTACCCTCTCGACGGTGGGCTTTTCGGAAGTTCATCCTCTCAATGAGCGATCGCGAATGTTTACGATTGGCTTAATTTTCATGGGCATTTTTACCATTGGTTATATTGCCAATCGCTTTACAGAAGCCTTAATTCAAGGGTATTTTCAAGAAGGATTGCGAGAGCGAAACCGGAGGCGCACTATCGAAAACCTCAAAAATCATTACATTCTTTGTGGCTTCGGACGCACAGGACGCAACATTGCCTTAGAATTTGAAGCCGAGAACGTTTCGTTTTTGATTATCGAGTCCGATGTTGAAGCGGCCGAAGCGGCCCAACAACTGGGTTACAACGTCTTACAAGGAGACGCGACCCAGGATGAAGTGTTGATGACTGCCGGACTCGACCGCGCCGATTGTTTGGTGGCAGCTTTACCGTCGGATGCGGAGAATTTGTATACGGTTTTGTCGGCGAAAACCATTAATCCGAAAGTGCGGGCGATCGCGCGGGCAGGGGCAGAAGAAGCCATCCAAAAGCTCAAACGCGCCGGGGCCGATGCGGTGGTGTCTCCTTATATAACGGGGGGCAGACGCATCGCTGCTGCCGCTTTACGCCCCCGCGTGATGGATTTTGTCGATGGGATCATTATGGGTAGCAATCGCGCCCTGTATCTCGATGAATTTTTCCTCGATGGGGAGGTGTGTCCTTGTGTCGGTCAGACCCTCAGTGATGCCAAGTTGCGAGCGCGAACAGGCATTTTAGTCCTGGCCATTCGCCGC
Source organism: Spirulinaceae cyanobacterium (assembly GCA_046541115.1). GTDB lineage: Bacteria > Cyanobacteriota > Cyanobacteriia > Cyanobacteriales > Spirulinaceae > Jaaginema. The sequence continues at coordinate 7,553 of JBKHDX010000170.1, forward strand.
CTCGATGGTTCCCTTATTGGCGGCCCCACCGGGGATACTTACCTGTTTAACGGGGATTTGCTCATCTGTATGGGAACTTCCGAGCAACTCCACCAACTCAATCGTATGATTAACCCCTTATATCATCGATCTTAGGTAGGCAACTTCTTCAGTTATCAGTTATCAGTCAACAGTCATCAGTTTTTTAGGCAATCGGCTTTCTTAGGTCTTAGGCAGTGGGCAGTAGGGAGTAGTTTTTGGGCAGTCGGCAATCGGCAGTCGGCAATCGTGAAAGAGGAGGAGGAAATTGGGCAATCGGCAATCGGGGGAGTTGAATTCTACCCCCACTGCCTACTGCCCAATACCTACTGCCCCCTAGAGACCAATGAATAAATCTGCATAAAGTTCCAAGAAAATGCGGTCATCTTGCGTTACAGTTTCAGTAGCGCTCAAATTGTGGCGATTTTAACAAAACAGGCGATCGCCCCAATTTCGACAGCGCTTTTGTGCTGTCAGAGGTACAAAATTTTCCACAGTCAAGCTTCATTTACTTTCACCTTCGTATGGATATTAAAAAACTCCTAGACACCAATATTGCATCTTCCCAAACATTAGTTACCCCCATTGAACTCAAAAAACAAATTGCCTTATCCGAAAATGCCGCCCAAACGGTTTTAGAGGGTCGCAACGCGATTCAAAATATATTAGATGGTAAAGATAATCGTAAATTTATTATTGTCGGCCCCTGTTCGATTCACGACCCCAAAGCCGCCCTTGAGTATGCTAAACGCTTAAAAAAACTGAGCGATCGCGTCCAAGATCGATTGTTAATTGTGATGCGGGTTTACTTTGAAAAACCCCGCACCACCATTGGCTGGAAAGGCTTAATTAATGACCCCGATCTTGACGATTCTTTTCAGATTGAAAAGGGTTTACAAGTCGCTCGCAAATTATTATTAGATATTGCCGAATTGGGCTTACCCACCGCCACCGAAACCCTCGACCCCATTACCCCGCGCTACATTTCCGAACTGATTTCTTGGTCAGCAATTGGTGCGAGAACTATTGAATCGCAAACCCATAGAGAAATGACCAGTGGTTTATCCATGCCTGTGGGTTTAAAAAATAGCACTGATGGTAATATTAAAGTTGCCCTCGATGCCCTACTTTCTTCTCGCGCCCCCCACAGCTTTTTAGGCATTAGCGAACAAGGGGAAGTTAGCATTTTTACCACCAAAGGCAATCCCTACGGTCATATTATCTTGCGTGGGGGAGGCGGTAAACCCAACTACGACCCCAAAACCGTCAAAGAAGTCACGGCTCAACTGAAGGAATTAAACTTACCACCGCGTTTAGTTGTCGATTGTAGTCACGGTAATTCTAACAAAAACCATACGTTGCAATCCTCGGTTTTAGAGAATATTATCCAGCAAATCGTGGACGGTCAAAATGCCTTAGTTGGGATGATGCTAGAGTCGAATTTGTATGAAGGGAATCAACCAATTCCCACTAATTTCTCTACAAAAGTTTCTGTAAAAGATAAGCTGGCTTATGGGGTTTCTGTTACAGATAAATGTATGGGTTGGAATGAAACCGAGCGTATTATTTTAGCGGCTTACGACCGACTCGAAAGTGCCATGAAAGAGTTGTGTAACGTTTAATTGTTTCGTTTTTTTACTCAGTCCAAAGCCTGATTCTACTGTAGGCCCTTGTAGAACTAAGTAAAACCCAACAAACCAGATTTCTACTTTTGGGTTTGTTGGGTTTCGCGATCTCAATTCAACCGACTGAGGTGATTTTGCTTGAGAAGGCCGTATTTGGGGGCAAAAATCATCGCAGCAACGAAAAATAAGGTTAATAACACCACGATCGCGCCCCCGGTGGATACATCCAAATGATAGCTGACATAAGTGCCGAGGACGCAAGCTAAAACGCTACTTATTGCCGAGATAACGAGCATATAATCGAAGCGATCGCTCAGTAAATAAGCAATAGAACCGGGAGTAACTAACAGCGAAATCACCATAATAATGCCGACGGTTTGCAACGCTGCAACCACAGTTAAAGCCAGCACCGACAGTAAAGTATAGTACATAACTTGGGTATTGAGGCCGATCGCCTTAGCGTGATTGGGGTCGAAGCAAAATAGCAATAAATCGCGACGACGCAGCAAAATCACAATTAAAGTAATACAGCCTGCAATCAGCGTTTGAATAATATCTCCGGTAGAAATGCCCAAAACATTCCCGAATAAAATATGAAATAAATCGATGTTACTGGGAATCTTCGTGACTAAAACCAAGCCCAAGGCAAAAAATCCCGTGAAAATCACCCCAATTACCGCATCTTCTTTTAAACGGGTATTAGATTTAACATAACCGATCGCGACAGTTGCCCCAAAGCCAAAGATAAACGCCCCAATCGCAAAGGGAATATTCAGCGCATAAGCCACAACGACACCAGGGACAACCGCGTGAGAAATGGCATCTCCCATCAACGACCAACCCTTGAGGGTGATATAACAAGATAACACCGCGCAAACCAAGCCCACAAAGGCACTCACCCAAATCGCTTGGATCAGAAAGCCATATTGCAACGGTTCAACAAGCCAATTCCAAATTACCATTACGCATCCACCTCGGATTGTTGCAACCCGAAAGAAGTCATCGGTAAGCCCCCAAACGTCATCGTTAAGTTTTCCGGGGTAAAGGTTTCGGCAGTTGTCCCAGAAGCGAGGACAGTACGATTGAGGAGGATGGTGCGATCGCAAAACGTCGAAATTGAGGCTAAATCGTGAGTCGAAATCAAAATGGTGTGATTTTCCCCTCGCAACTGTAACAGCAAGTCAATAATCTGCTTTTCCGTCTTGACATCTACCCCCGTAAACGGTTCATCGAGTAAAATAATTTGACCTTCTTGCGCCAACGCCCTGGCTAGAAACGCCCGTTTTTTCTGCCCTCCTGATAACTCTCCAATTTGGCGATCGCGAAACTCCACCATTCCCACTCTCTCTAGGCTTTCCATCACCAAACGGCGGTCTTTTGCCCCTGGAATCCGCAGAAAATTCATATAGCCATAACGCCCCATCATCACCACATCAAACACGCTAACCGGGAAATTCCAGTCCACCTCATCCGACTGGGGAACATAAGCCATCAATTGCTTTTTCTGGGCTTTCTCCACCGTCAAACCGCCAATTTTCACATTACCGCCCCTAGGGTTCAAAAAGCCCATAATCGCCTTAAACAGGGTTGATTTTCCGCCCCCATTCGGCCCCACCAACGCAGTAATTGTACCGGGTTCAACCGCACAACTAGCGTTATAGAGAGCGAGTCTGGCGTTGCTATAGGTGACGCTGAGGTTATTAACTGTAATCATTGGTTGTTTGTTGTT